>DASXHY010000692.1:0-1500 GCA_036488095.1 Verrucomicrobiia bacterium
CTCGAAGATTTTGTCGGCGCTGAGCAGATTCGCCGGTTCCATGCCGAAAGAAGTTTCCGCGGCCGAGGCGTCAATGGAAATGAGCGCGCGTCCGCCGCCGCGTTTTTGCGCCTTGGCCTTGTCCCATTCGTTGGCGAGAAAATGTTTCACCGAGGCGAGCAGGAAGGAACGAAAGCGGCCTTTGTCGCGGTCGGCGCTGGCGAGATAGTTTTTTTCCAGCAGGCGGGCGAAAAATTCCTGCGTCAAATCCTGCGCGTCATGCGGATTGTGGCCCTGGCGCCGAACGAACGCGTAGATGGGCAGCCAATAATTGCGGCACAGTTTTTCCAGCGCATCGCGAGCGTGGGTGGAATCGTTGTGGCCGGCGGCGGCCAGCACCACGCTCCAATGCGTGGGCGTGAAATTCGCGGCGGCGGCCGGGACGGTGTCCTGCTGGGGTTGAGTGCTCGTCATGGCGCTGGTGCAGCAAGCATTTATCAGAATGGCGCGATGGCCAAGTTAAAAGGATGCCGATTTCCGACGCGGTAAGGCGTGGTTTTAATGACGAATGACGAATGGATTTTGAACGCGCGCTCGGCCATTCGTCATTCGTTATTTGCCTTTTAAGCAGATCGGAGATCGACACTCCGGCATCCGTACTTTCCGGTTTGCATTCTCGAATTTACGCAACGCCGGCGACCTCAAAACATTTGCACAGTTGCGGACCTCGTGAGAGAATCGCCCCCGAAATCCCCCGCAAAAGTAACTAAAACGCCAACCGCGACGAGACTATCCGCCGCCGTTGGCACGACGAATTATGAAGAACGTGATTTGGCCGTTATTGCTTGCGCTCGCCACGCTATCAGCCACCAGTCTTTCGTCCGACGCGCAGTACATTTACACACCCTACGCCTTTACCAATCTTGCCGGCGTTGCGGGCGGGACTGGCACCGCCGACGGCCCCGGGATTGGCGCGCGATTCAACACTCCCGCGGACGTCGCCGTGGATGGCGCGGGAAATCTTTACGTCGCTGATGAGTTTAACTGCACCATCCGCAAGATGACTCCCGCCGGCACCAATTGGACGGTGACGACTTTGGCCGGAAGTCCGCGGTTGGTCGGCTTTGCGGATGGCACGAACAGCGGGGCCACGTTTGGGACGCCGAGCGGCGTGGCGGTGGACAGTTCGGGAAACATTTTTGTGGCCGATCAGTCCAATAATACTATCCGCCGGGTGACACCGGCTGGAGTTGTGACCACGCTGGCAGGAACCGCCCCAGTGTCTGGCAGCAAGGACGGCAGTAACAGCGTGGCCCGGTTCAACCGGCCCTACGGGCTGGCGGTGGACGGGACGGGAAACATTTATGTTACCGACTCTGGCAATTATACCATCCGAAAGATCACGCAGATCGGAACCAATTGGGCGGTGACCACCATCGCGGGAACCGTGGGCGTAACCGGGAACTACGACGGCACTAATGGCACCGTGCGGTTCGGCGCTTTCAGTTACGGGCCGCGAAG
>DASXHY010000457.1:0-5479 GCA_036488095.1 Verrucomicrobiia bacterium
ATCCTGGGTGCGACGTTCCCTCGACGGGCTGTCGAAATGTCGACGTGTCCGCGAGCGTTTCCGCAACGCACCAATCCCGTGTCTGCATTCGTTATTGCGGCAAAACCTTGATACCACGCCGGTTTGGGCAATAAGGACGGCGGTGTGTGAGCCTTGGCACCGTTCGTGCAAAAGGAATGAGAACAAATGAATACGTCAGAACAATTGCTCAAAAATAATTTGGAGAGTGCGCAAGAGAAGCCTTCGCGGCTGCGCGCTCTCGCGAGGCTCGCGAACCACGGAGGCGTCGCGATTGAGATTATTCTCATCCTGCTAAGCGTAATCATTGGCGTCGACCACCTGCTGCGAACGGATCCTCCCAATCTGCTGCGCCAGGAATTGGTCGGAGTGGGCGTTATTGCCTGCATGCTCGGCTGTCTTGGACTTTACCTCGGGCTCATGAATCGCGCCCTGAAGCGGGATGCGAATCAAACCGACAATGAACCGAAAGAAATGAGGAAATGATATGTGGATCGTTCGTCTAGCCCTGCGCCGGCCTTATACGTTTGTGGTTGCGTCATTGCTGCTGCTGTTGTTGACACCCTTTGTGCTGATGCGCACGCCGACAGATATTTTTCCGGCGATCAACATCCCGGTGGTGAGTGTCGTGTGGCAGTATACCGGCCTCAGTGCAAAGGATATCGAACAGCGCCTGGTTTACACCAACGAACGCGCGCTTACGACCACGGTCAATAATATCCAACACATCGAATCGACTTCCTACGACGGAGTCGGTGTCGTGAAAGTGTTCTTTCAACCGGGAGTTTCCCCGGATGGCGCGGTGGCCGAAGTCACGGCGGAATCGCAAACTATCTTGAAGCAACTCCCTCCGGGCACCACGCCGCCGCTTATCATTCAATACAACGCTTCGACAGTGCCGATTTTGCAATATGGGATCAGCAGCCCGACTCTGACGGAGCAGCAGACGTTTGATGTCTCCCTGAACACGATCCGTGTTGGCCTGATCAGCGTGCCGGGCGTTGGCATCCCATACCCGTATGGCGGCAAGCAGCGCGTGGTGTCGGTAGACCTCGACCCCAAGGCGCTGGAGGCGCAGAACCTTTCGCAGCAAAACGTCGTCGACGCGCTCGTAACGCAGAACCTGGTCTATCCCAGCGGCACGGCGAAAATCGGAGCCAACGAGTACCCGATTGACCTCAACACGAGCCTCAGTCTGATCGCCAGATTAAACGATTTGCCCATCAAGACGATTGATGGGGCCGTGATTCGTGTTCATGACGTGGCCCAGGTTCGCGACGGTTATATGCCGCAGCAAAACGTCGTCCGGCAGGACGGAATCCGCAGTACCTTGTTGAGCGTGCTCAAAAACGGCAGCGCTTCGACGCTCCAGGTGGCAAACGGCGTCAAGGCTGCGATGGCTAACGTCATGAAAACGCTCACGGACAATGTGGTGGTGAAACAATTTGCCGACCAATCGATCTTCGTGGTGGCTGCGGTTAAGGGAGTCGTGAGAGAAGGAGTGATTGCAGCGGTTTTGACCGCTCTAATGATTCTACTGTTTCTCGGGTCTTGGAGAAGCACGCTGATTATCGCAATTTCCATTCCGCTTTCAGTGCTCGCTTCTTTGGCGATTCTCAGCGCCATCGGGCAAACAATCAATCTCATGACATTGGGCGGTCTGGCGCTCGCGGTCGGCATTCTCGTCGATGATGCGACTGTGACAATCGAAAATGTCGAGCGGCATTTGCGGGCGGGGGAAAGCCTGGAGAACGGAATCATGATTGGCGCCGGCGAAATCGCGCTGCCGGCGATGGTCTCCACGCTCTGCATTTGCATCGTGTTCGTTCCCATGTTCTTTCTAACGGGAGTCGCGGGCTTCTTGTTTGCGCCGTTGGCCGAGGCAGTGGTGTTCGCGGTGCTCGCTTCCTACGTTTTGTCGCGGACCCTGGTGCCGACACTGGTGATGTGGTTTGAACGCAGTGTAGATCATCAGGCGCACTCCGATGCGGCAAGAGTTTTTGTTTGGATTCGGCCGTTCGTGCGCCTGCAACAAGGATTTGAAAAGGCCTTCGAACGTTTCCGCCAGGGATACCACAATTTGCTGGGATACATTTTAGGTCATCGGCTGGTCTTTGCGGCGGGCTTTCTCGGGTTTTGCGTCGCCTCGTTTATTCTAGTGCCGTTTCTCGGGCGGGATTTCTTTCCCAGCGTCGATGCCGGAATTTTCCGATTGCACGTGCGCGCCCATACTGGCACGCGCATCGAGGAAAGCGCGGTCCTGGTCGACCACGTCGAGAACACGATTCGCCGCGAAATCCCCGCGCGTGAACTGGCGGGAGTGATCGATAATATTGGGCTGCCAATTTCCGGCATTAATCTGAGCTATAACGACAGCGGCACATCAGGACCAGCCGACGGGGATATCATCGTGTCTTTGCGTCCCGGCCATCGGCCAACGCCGGCTTATGTCAGGAATTTGCGCCTCGCGCTCAATCGCGAGTTTCCCGGGGTCACTTTTTATTTTCTTCCCGCGGACATTGTCAGCCAGACGATCAACTTCGGCCTGCCGGCTCCGTTTGACGTCCAGGTATTGGGTCGGAACCTTCCGGCAAACCAGCAGATCGCCGCGGGCATCGCTGAGAAAATACGGCATGTGCGTGGAGCGTTGGACGTGCGCATTCAGCAGCCCGCCGATTTGCCGCGATTCGAATTCGCGATTGACCGGACCAAGGCTTCCGAACTGGGACTTTCGGAGCGCGACATCGCCGGTTCGGTGCTATTGAATTTGAGCGGCAGCACTCAGGTGCAGCCGACGTTCTGGCTGGATTCGTATGTGGGAGTCCAATATCTCCTCAACATTCGCGTGCCGGAATATCGGATGACTTCGCTCGCCGATCTCAATTCGATGCCGATAACTGCCGGCGTACCTGGGAGCGGCGATGAACAGTTGCTCGCGAATGTCGCTTCGTTTTCGCGCACCAACAGCCAGCCGATTTATTCGCACTACAACCTGGTGCCGGTCGTGGATGTTTTCGGCAGCGTCGGCAACCGGGACCTGGGCGGCGTGCTCAAGGACATCAAACCGATTATTGCGGCAGCGCAAAAATCCCTGCCGAAAGGGAGTACGATTCTGCTGCGCGGCCAGGCGGAAACGATGGCGTCCAGTTTTCAAGGCTTGACCATCGGCCTGTTGATGGCGATTGCGCTCATCTATTTGCTGCTCGTGGTCAATTTCCAAAGCTGGCTGGATCCTTTCATCATTCTGACGGCACTGACCGGCGCATTGGCGGGCGTCGTGTGGGGATTGTATCTCACCGGAACAACGTTGAGCGTGCCGGCAATGATGGGCGCAATCATGTGCATCGGCGTGGCAACCGCGAATTCCGTCCTGGTTGTCACCTTCGCTCGCAACCACCTTCAGGAAGGGAACGCGCCGTTGCAAGCAGCGTGGGAAGCGGGCACCGGACGTTTGCGGCCAGTGCTGATGACGGCACTGGCGATGATTATCGGCATGGTGCCGATGGCGCTTGGCATGGGAGAAGGCGGCGAGCAAAACGCGCCGCTCGGCAGGTCAGTCATCGGAGGTCTCGTGATGGCCACATTTGCCACCCTGTTTTTCGTGCCGGTGGTATTCAGCCTCATGCACCGAAAAGCGCCCGCGCCGAAAACCAACGAATCCAGCCTACCAAAACCAACGGGGATCCTGCCGGTTCCCGCTCATCTGATCGATTATGAATAGAGTTGAACAACCAAACAGCCTTGGCGAACCGCATACAAACTCGAGTGATGGGCCAGATCACACAAACGACGGTTCACCGCCGCCTGAAGCCCGCACTGGCACCATTGTCGAAGCCGCACCAGATTCGTTTACTTCGGATGGAAAAAACCGGACTGCCTCGCAATCGTCGGGAAAGTCTCCCCACAAACGCCTGTGGATCGCCGCTGTTATCATTGCCGTGGCTTTGGTTGTCGGGCTCGTGCTTGGCTTTCTTCCTCGTTGGCGCCAGAGCAAAACAGCCACGGCAGATATGAACCAATTGGTCATCCCGACGGTTTCAGTTGTCTCGCCATCGCTCGCGAAAGCGGGAACAGGCCTCACGCTGCCAGCAGAGATTCGCCCATGGAGGGAGGCGTCCATCTTTGCGCGCGCGAACGGCTATTTGAAAGATTGGGTGGCGGACATCGGCGCGCACGTTCAGGCCGGCCAAACATTGGCCGAGATCGAAACGCCGGATTTGGACCAACAACTCGAACAGGCCAAAGCCCAACTCGTTTTAGCGCAGGCCAACCTGCACCTGGCCCAGATTACCGATGACCGCTGGAAGGAGCTGTTGAAAACGGCGTCCGTCTCGGAACAAGCAGCCGCTGAGAAAGCGGCCGCGCGCGAAACGGCCGCCGCCAGCGTCGAAGCGGACCGCGCCAATATGCGACGGTTGCAGGAACTGGTTTCATTCCAGCACGTGACCGCGCCGTTCGCGGGCACGATCACTTTGCGCAGCACGGATATCGGCGACCTCATCGTTGCCGGCAGCGGCGGACGGGAACTATTTCACATGGCGCAAACCGACAAACTTCGCGTGTATGTTCGCGTGCCGGAAACCTATGCGGTCGGCATCGCCCCCGGCCAGGCCGCCACTCTCACGACTCCGTCGGCGCCCGGGCGAACATTTGAAGCCAAAGTGACCACGACTTCGGAAGCGATTTCAACCACATCGCGAACTCTATTAACCGAACTCGAAGTGGACAATTCGCAGAATCAAATCCTGCCCTACACTTATGGCGAGTTGATTCTCGCGGGCGACAAATCCAGCCCGAATCTGACCCTACCTTCCAATACGTTGCTGTTTCGCGCCCAGGGCTTGCAAGTCGGGGTGGTTAATTCCGACGGCGTCGTCGAATTGCGCGCGATTCAAATCGGTCGCGACTTTGGACAAACCGTCGAAATCCGGAGTGGTGTTACAGCCGCCGACCGTGTCATCACGAATCCGTCTGATTCTCTCGTGAACGGCGCCAAGGTGCGGACTCAAACGGCTCCCGAGGTGGCGGTGAAATGAATATGAAAACCGAAATCCGAAATCCGAAATCCGAAGGAAGACCGAATGCTGAAGTTCGAAAGATCTCGGTCGCAAGAGTTTGGTTTGGCCTTCTAGTTCTCGCCGTCCTCGCTGGTTGCAAGGTCGGCCCGGATTACAAACGTCCGCAGGTGACGACTATTCCCACGGCGTACACGGGAGCGACGAACGTTGTGGGTGCCGCCGGGAACACGACCAACGCCTGGAAAGTTGCCCAGCCTCAGGCCCAACTCCCGAAAGGCAACTGGTGGGAAATTTTTGGTGATGCCAAATTGAACGAGCTCGAAAGCCAGTCGTCCGCCGCGAATCAACAACTGAAGATCGCTGTGTCCCGCCTGGCCGAGGCTCGCGCGCAAATGAATGTCACGCGGGCGGGGCTTTTTCCAAACATCACCGGCGGGGGTTCG
>DASXHY010000459.1:0-8455 GCA_036488095.1 Verrucomicrobiia bacterium
GTATTTCGGTCCCGCATCGGCGTGACCAAAGAAGTGCCACACGACTGCGCCAATCACGCCGCCGACGACGATTAAAATCAAAAGCCATTTCACCCACCGCGATTTGCCGTTGTTCGCCATAAAATTTACGTCGAGAATTCAGACACTTTCTGTAACTGAAAGGTTACTACTTTCACAAACATCAACGCGTGTCACAACCGCGTTTTCAGTTTACGATTTTGATTTGCGAGCAGGATGGGGTATACCGTGCTGGCCGTTGAACCGAAAACCAAATGACGCTGGACACTCTAATCGTTGAACTCGCCGCCGCGCGACATCTTTCTGACGAACAGGCGCGCGCGGCCGTCGAACAAATCATCGACGAAAAAGTTCCCGCCGCGTTGAAGGCGGATTTTCTTTGCCATCTCGCGCTGAAAGGCGAGACGGTCGGGGAAATCGCCGCGTTCGCCCGCGCGCTGCGCGAAAAATCCGTCCAACCGCCCCTCGATCCCGTCTGGCGCAGCACGCACGAAATCCTGGATGTCTGCGGCACCGGCGGCGACCGCCTCAATACATTCAACATATCCACGACCGTCGCCATTATTTGCGCCGCCGCCGGTGTGCCCGTGGCAAAACACGGCAATCGCGCCGTAACCTCGCAGGCGGGCAGCGCCGATGTGCTTGAAGCATTGGGCATCAAAATCGATTTGACCCCCGACGAAGCCGCGCGTTCATTGCGCGAGCGGCAATTCGCGTTTTTTTTCGCGCCGAAATATCATCCCGCCTTTCGGCACATCGGCCCGGCCCGCAAACTCTGCGCCGATCGCGGACAGCGGACCATCTTCAATTTTCTTGGGCCCCTGCTCAATCCCGCCCTTCCCGGCGCGCAACTCGTCGGCGTGCCCCGTCCGGAATTGTGCGAACCGCTGGCGCACGTGCTTCAATCGCTTGGCGCCCGCCGCGGGATGGTCGTCTCAGGAAAGGTCCAAGGTCCAGGGTCCAATGTCCAAAGTCCTTCGGAGGCGGTGCGTTATCTCGATGAGCTTTCGACCTTGGGCGAAAATACCGTGGCGGAGTTTTATCAAGAACGCGGCTTCACCACCTCGCTGCTCGATGCCGCTCATTTTCCGCTACAAACGGCGACCCTCGCCGATCTGGCCGGAGGCGATCGAGTGGCCAACGCGGAAATTGTCCGGCGGATTTTGCGCGGCGAAGATCGCGGACCGAAACGCGACGCGGTATTGCTGAACGCCGCCGCAGGATTGTTCGTCGCCAATCGCGCGCGCACTCTGGGAGAAGGATGGGACCAAGCGACCGAGTTGATCGACGGCGGCAAAGCCGCAAAAAAATTGCTGGAGTTGGCCAGCTAGATTTCGTGACGCTCGGGAATGCGAAACCCCATTGGAGCTTGGAGATTCTCTGGAGCTTGGAACTTGGACGCTTGGAGCTTTTCCCGACACGAATTCGTGATTGATTTTTAGAGCCCTGCCAAAGCCCTTCCCGCACTTGACGGACGGCGGAGAATTAACCAGAGTCCATTCATGTACAGAATCATCGGAGCCGATGGCAAGGACTACGGCCCCATTTCCGCCGACCAGTTGCGCCAATGGATCGCCGAAGGCCGCGCCAACGCCGCGACCCTCACGTTCGCTCAAGGCGCTGCCGAATGGAAACCCCTCGCGTCCCTTCCGGAATTCTCCATGTTGCTGGCCGGTAAAATGCCGGCAGGCGCTCCGCCCGCGTTTGTCACCGGCCCGGCATACCCGCACAAAAGCAGCGCCCTCGCCGTCACCAGCCTGATCCTCGGCGCCATTTCCGTGACGTTCGGCATCTGCTGTTGTTATGGCCTGCCGTTCAGCGTGACCGGTTTGGTATTCGCCATAATCGCTTTAGGGCAAATTAAAACCAATCCCGAGCGCTATGAAGGCAAAGGCTTCGCCATCGCCGGGCTCGTGCTCTGCCTCGTGAGCCTGGCAATCGCGCTGATTATTTTCGTTGCATTTATGGCCGCCGCCGTCAGCCAACCGACCCATCATGCCTACCGGCTCTAATCTCACGCGAACTGGATTCCCCGGCATACGAGCGCTGCTGATGGCCGGGGGCTTTATTGCGTGCGCCGCCGGCCTTTTGATTTTCTTCGCATTCGATCCCACGCGCGTACCGATCTTTCCTCCCTGCGTGTTTCACGAACTGACCGGGCTCGATTGCCCCGGCTGCGGCGCGCAACGCGCCCTGCACCAATTGTTGCACGGAAACATCCTCGCGGCGCTGCGGCTCAACGCCATGTTTGTGGTCTCCCTGCCGTTGGCGGCGTGGTTCGGGACACGCTGGCTGTTGCGGACGTCGCGAGGCGAGACAACATCGATCACTGCCAAATGGCTGTGGCTTTATCTCGCGGCGTGGCTGGTATTCGGAGTTTTGCGGAATTTGCCATTCCCGATTTTTCAATGGTTCGCGGCCTGACCTTGCTTTGGCCCGGACAATCAGCTAAAAGCTCGGGAGCAATCGGAGAAAGGACGACGCCTATGTATAAAATCATCGGAGCGGATCAAAAGGAGTACGGACCTGTCTCAATTACGGCAGACCCATGAATTGAACCAACCTGACCCCAAAAAACTATGTTTAAAATCATTGGAGCCGACCAAAAAGAATACGGACCCATCAGCGCCGCGCAAATCCGCCAATGGATTATCGATGGCCGCCTGAATGGGAATACCCGCGCGCAACGCGACGGCGGCGAATGGCAAACTCTCTTCGCGTTCGACGAATTCGCCGACCTCCTGCGTCCGGCCGGTACGGTGCCCACGCCAGGCGCAGCGCCCATCCCGGGTTCAGCCCCGGCCCCGATGGCCATGCCATCCGGCGTTTCGAGCGACTCGGCGCTCCAGGCCGTGAAAGGCCCCGCCATTGCGCTGATTATTACGGCTTCGCTCGGGATCGCGTATTACGCTTTCAACGGAGTGTTCGTCTTTATCTCAGGCGGGCCGATGTTTCAGCGCCAAATGCCTCCGAATATATCGCCGGAAATGCAGCATTTCTTTGAATCTATGCACGGGCCGCTCGCGGGAGCGATGAACCTTATTGTCGCCGCGCTAAACGGATTTGTGCTCTTTGGCGCGATAAAAATGTTGCGCCTGCAAAGCCGCTCACTGGCCATCGCTGCGTGCATCGTCTCCATGATCCCATGCACCGTTGGCTGCTGTTGCATTCTGGGGCTTCCCTTCGGCATCTGGGGATTGGTCGTGTTGAATAAACCCGAAGTGAAATCGCAGTTTTAAGCTAATATACTAAGTTTCGCCGGACTGCGGATTCATTCGTGGAAGAAAATCATGTATAAAATCATCGGAGCAGACCAAAAAGAATACGGCCCCATCAGCGCCGACCAAATCCGCCAGTGGATCGCCGAAGGGCGCGTGAACGGCCAAACGAAAGTCTGTGCCGAAGGCTCGCAGGACTGGAGACCTCTCGAAACGTTTCCGGAATTCGGCCTCGCGCCAACTGCCGCCCCCGGAACAACGCCGGCAGCCGAAGGCGCGCCCATGACTCCGCAGGAAATCACCGCGCGGGATTACTCCCTCGACATTGGCAGTTGCATCGTTCGTGGCTGGACAGTGTTCAAAGACAACTTCGGAACCGTGTTCGTCACCTTCCTGCTCTTCTGCGGGCTGATTTTCGTCACGAGCGCAGTCATGCAGATGATTCTCGCCATCAGTGGTGTAAATCGGCTCCCTTATGCCATCTCTCAATACCTTGGCCCAGTCTATTTCATTTTTCTCGCGATCGTGTGGGGGCCGGCGCTCGGCGGTCTCTATAAAGTTTATCTTTCCGTGATGCGAGGCCAGCCGGCCAACGCGGGCGATCTATTCTCCGGTTTCAAATCATTTCAAGACCTGTTTCTCGGCAAGTTAATCCCCGGCATCATCGGCTCCGCGTGCATGCTTCCTTACAACATCGCCAATGCCGCGAAAATGGGCCCGATAATGGATTCCCTCCGGCAAAATCCAGGCTCCGCCAACCCGCAGGAATTATTCTCCCACATGATTTCCGCCTTTTCATCCTCACTCCCCGTTTTTCTCATTTGCATGGTTCCGGCCATGTATTTGTCCGTCAACTGGATCTTCACGCTCCCGCTCATCATCGACAAAGAAATGGGCTTCTGGACCGCCATGAAAATCAGTTGGAAAATGGTCCACAAACACTGGTTCCATGTTTTTGGATTGCTGGTGGTGGTCGGCCTGCTCAACGTGGCCGGCGCTTGCGCGTGTTGCGTCGGCTTGTTCGTCACCGTGCCGCTCGGTTTCGCTGCCACAATGTGCGCATATGAAGATATTTTCGGCCGCAAAACAGCTTAGCCCGGCTGCGGCGCGCAATTGTGTGCTGATGAATCAATTGGCCACCCCGGGACTCGGTTCGCTCATGGGCGGCAGAATCCTTCCCGGCCTCGGCCAATTGCTGCTCGCTCTCGCCGGCGCCGCTCTCGTCATTGTTTGGTTTGTGCTGACGTTGAAAGAATATTACAGCCTGATGTCCGACGACCAACCCACGGTTTCTTACGCCCGATTTGGTTTGGCCGGCGCCTCGCTATTTGCGGCTTCATGGTTTTGGTCGCTGCTAACAAGCCTCAGCCTGCTGCGGCAGGCAAAGGTCCCGGAACCGCCGCCGCCCGGGAGCGTCCCGCCGCGAATTACAAACGAACCACCCAAAATGTAATGGCAAATTCCGCAGTTTAGCGCAGTCTCACGTTAGCTAAAGAAAGGCGCGTTATGTATAAAATCATCGGGGCCGACGGCCAGCAATACGGCCCGGCAACCCTCGAACAAATGCGGCGATGGATCGCGGAAAACCGCGTGCGGCCGGAAACACTCGTCCAGGCGGAAGGCTCGCCGGATTGGAAGCCGCTCACTTCATTTCCCGAACTGGCCGCCAACTTCACGACATCGCCCCCGCCCTTTGCGTCGCCATCATCCACCGTTCCGCCGCCGATTTCCCATCCGCGGGCTTCGAACAAAATTCCCGCCGGCATCTGCGGCATTATTCTGGGCGGCTTGGGCGTGCATAAATTCATTCTCGGCTACACCGGCGCGGGAATTATCATGCTCCTGATTACCGTGTTGTCTTGCGGCACACTTTATCCCGTCATGCACCTCATCGGCCTCATCGAAGGCATCATCTACCTCGCCAAATCCGACGATGAATTCGTCCGCGTCTACATGGACAACCGCAAGGAATGGTTCTGAACGCACGGAAAATCGAGGGTTACTTTCATCCCGCGTTTAGGTGAAATGACGAATTGAGGAGCGGCACTGCGGTCCATTCGTCATTCGTCATTCGTCATTTCACACTTCACTGTAGCTGCAATTGATAAAAACTCTGCGGCGCAGTGGGATCCACGCTGTTCGTAAATTGCAGGCTCCCGCCTCCATCAAACGACCCGGTCCGAATCACCGACCAATTGGAAACCGGCGCCATTAAATTAGTGCTCATCAGAACCGAGAAATTCGCGCCCGGTATGCCATTGCTGCTGGCCAAAAAGATATTTGTTCCCGACACGCCCAATCCGCTGATCGTCGCCGGCGGCAAAACCTGCACAAATCCCACGCCCGTTTGTTGCGTGTCGCCCGGACGATAAATCGCCGGCGGATTCGTCCGCACATCGGCGATCGTGTATGTAATCGTGTCCGCGCCGTTGTTCATGTTCGTGTAATAAATATACGTGCCGTCTGTGGAAACATTGTTTGTCCCGTTCGCGCTGGCGCCAGTCACACCCGCGAACTGCACCGGGTCCTCGTCCGGATCACTCCAGTGTGAAGCGAGCGCAGCGATAGGAATTTGCAAAACACCGTCCGCCGGCAGGTAATACGAAGCGTCGCTCGCGGACGGCGGATGATTATTGGCAAAGTTCAACGTCAACGAATTCCCGTTCGTGCCCACAAAAAAGTAGCCGCCCGCCAGGTCATCCGCGAATTGCCCCGAATCCACCGTGAATTCCGACGCGGAAAAATTGGTAATGCCGTTCCCGGAGGCTATGACCCAACTGTAGGACGATGTATTCCCAAAATTCGGCAGATTGCCAGGATCCACTTCGCCGAATGTTTGCACCTGCACAACGAACGGATTCGCCGCGCTCGCCTGCAAATCCAGCCCCGCGCCCGACGCGATAAAATCCGACGCCGTCCCCGGCGCACCACCGCCGTCCTGGATGTCCCAGACATAACGCCCGCCCGCGCCAAACGTGATCGGTCCGCTGTTGGTAATGCTGCCAACACCGTTCGTGCCCGGCGCGATAGCACCGTTCAAAACCAGCCGCGGCGACGTGATGACCGCATTGCCGGCGACGATGCCGTTGGAAGCCACCGTCAAAGGAGTCGCCGTGGAAATACTCCCCGCATTCGTCAGCAGCGCGATGTCCGTCACACCCGCCGCACCCACATTGAGCGCCGAAGCATTCACAATTCTGCCCCCGCCCCCCTGCAAATCGAGCGTGCCGCTGTTGATATTGATGGTCGCCGAACCGCCGCCGTTCGTAATGCTGCCCGTCTCGACTATCCCGCCATTGATATTCAGGTAGCCCTGCACCGACGCGGCGGTATTGCTGAAAATGCCCATGACAATATTACTATTCACCACCAGCGTGCCGCCGTTCACGTTCATGATGCCAACAATGTTCGCGCTCGTGCCGCCGGTCGCGCCGATCACCTGCGCGCCGAGTTCCAGCGTGTTCACGTCAATCGTTCCCTGCGCGAACGCCAGCACGCCCGTGGAACTTCCCGTGCCCATCGTCGGGCTTTCACCCTTGCCAAGAATCATCGTGTCCACCAGCGCGTCCACGATCCCGGCGGTGAAATCATTCGAGCCGCGGCCGTTCGATCCCGTGTTGTTCGCGCCGGAATTATCCCCCACCAGCCAGCGCGTGACGCGGCTCGAATTGCCGTTGGTTCCGCGGATCAATACAGTCGAATTCGCGAACGCGGGATTAAAACCCATCCAACCGATATTCCTGCCGCCGCCCACCGTGATGCCATCCGCATAAATCGTGTTGTTCTGGCCGAGATAAAGGAAACTGAACTGCGAACTGTTCGCCGACGGATTGTCCGCGATATCGATGCCCGCATTCGTCGTCACATTCTGCCCCTTGGCAAACAAGCTCAGCACATTCGTTCGCGCGAGCAAAACCGTGCCCGCCGAGCGCGCCGTTCCGCCGCTAAGAAAATTCCCAATCTGGATATTGCCGGCGCTCTCGACAAAATTATCCAGCCCGGAAAGATCCAGCTTCGCGCGCTGTGTGCCGCCCGAAGCGCCCGCGGTCCATTGCCGGACGAGCACGCTTGCGCTCGCATTGCTGACCACCAGCGTGCCGCCCGCGCCGGTAATCGCCGCGTTCACCGTCGTGGCCGTTCCCAAGTCCGTCTCCGTCCCCACCAGCACCCCTTTTCCAATCACCGTCAGTGTTTTGCCGGGCGCAATCAACGTCGTGTGATAGCCATTCGTGTTCGCAAACGTCAACGAACCAATGGTCGTATCGCTATCGACTATATTATCGACGACATTGCTCGTTCCCACTGTCGCCGCGCTGTTGAACAGGACATCGCTCAACGGGCCGGGCGGGCCGTTGCCACCGGCGGTTGTGTTTGTCCAATTCAAAACAGTCGACCAGTTATTCGATCCCGTCCAAAGCAGCGTTCCCGGCGCGGCCACAAAATTCGTCACCTCCAGCATCACTGTTTGAGTGCTCGCGAGAGTGTCGCTGATGGCCGTCAGCGTCAGCGGATAACTGCCGGGGGCAATCGAATTGGACGCAATAATATTCAACGTGGACGCCCCTGCGCCGCTGATGCTCGGTGGATTGAAAACAGCGCTCATACCCGGCGGAGTCCCGCTCACGCCAAAGTTCACCGTGCCGCCAAATCCATTCGTCGCCGAAACTGTGGCGTTAAAACTCGTGTTTCCACCCAGGAGCACACCCTGCGATGCCGGAGAAACCGTGAGCGCAAAATCCGTCACTACCACGTTAAACGATCGGCTGTTCGTCCACACGCCATCCGTCACCGACACCGTGATCACCGACGACCCGTTTTGCCCGGCCAACGGAGTCACCGTGATCGTTCGATTAGTCCCGCTGCCGCCGAGCGCGAGATTTCCATTCGGAACCAAAGATTGGTTCGATGACGACGCGAGCAACGTCAGCGTTGATCCGGCCGTGCCGCCGAGATTGCCGAAATTAAAACTCAATGGCCCGGAATTTCCGCCCGGCGGAATATTCTGGTCGGCAATCGCCGAAATCTGCTGCGCCGACGCGCTCAGCGCGATTTCAAAAGAGTTGCTGGTCGTAAAAGTCCGCAGCGGCGCGACTTGTTCCACGCTGGTCGTGCCGTTGGTGATTTCGAGTTCATGATCGTTGGTAAAACAAATATAATATTGGTTGTTGCTGAAAAGCACCTGGTCGATGCGGAACATCTCGCTGATGCCGGTCGTGCCG
>DASXHY010000466.1:0-1698 GCA_036488095.1 Verrucomicrobiia bacterium
TGGAGCTTGGATCTTGGACGCTTGGAGCTTTGTTCAGCCGAGCCGCTTCCGCAATTCCTCAAGTCGTTTGGCTAGGACCGCCGGCAAATGGGCGCCGAACCTGGCGTAATTCGCCTCCACGTCGTCGATTTCTTTTTTCCAACCCGCCGTGTCCACGGAAGTGAGCGCCCCGATATTTTCCGCGGGCAGGTTGAGACCGGAAAGGTCCAGTGCGTCCGGCGTTGGCAGATTGCCGATGGCCGTGGGTTGCGCCTTGCCGGAACCCTCCACGCGTTCACAAATCCATTTGAGCACGCGGCTGTTTTCGCCGTAGCCGGGCCACAGGTATTTGCCATCAGCGCCGCGGCGGAACCAATTGACGAAATAAATTTTCGGCAGTTTGGCGCGGTCCGTGCGTTGCGGGAACGAGAGCCAGTAGCTGAAATAATCCCCCATGTTATAGCCGCAGAAAGGCAGCATCGCGAACGGGTCGCGGCGCAAAACGCCGGTCTGGCCGCTGGCGGCGGCAGTCGTTTCCGAACCGCACGTCGATCCCAGGAACACGCCGTGCTCCCAATCAAAGGCTTCATTCACCAGCGGAATTGTGCTCGCCCGGCGCCCGCCAAAGAGAATCGCGGACAACGGCACACCGGCGGGATTCTGCCAATCGGGATCGATCACCGGACATTGCGATGCCGGTGTGGTGAAACGCGAATTCGGATGCGCGCCCTTTCTGCCGCTCGCGGGAGTCCATTCGTTGCCCTGCCAATCGATGCCTCTCTCGGGCGCGGGCACGCCCATATCTTCCCACCACACATCATTGTCCGGCGTGAGAACGACGTTGGTGAAAATCGTGTTCTTCTCGCAGGTCTTTAACGCGTTTGGATTGGTGTTCGCCGACGTGCCGGGCGCGACGCCGAAAAAACCCGTTTCCGGGTTCATCGCGTACAGTCGCCCGTCCTCGCCGATGCGAATCCAAGCGATGTCATCGCCGAGCGTGGTGACTTTCCAGCCGGGAATGGCCGGACGCATCAGGGCGAGATTGGTTTTTCCGCACGCGCTGGGGAAGGCGCCGGCCATGTAATATTTTTTCCCCTGCGGCGAGGTGAAGCGAAGGATGAGCATGTGTTCCGCCATCCAGCCTTCGCGTTTGGCCATTGCCGAGGCGATGCGCAGCGCGAGACATTTTTTGCCGAGCAACGCATTGCCGCCATAGCCGGAGCCGTAGGACCAAATCGATGGATCGTCGGGGAAATGGACGATGTATTTATTCTGCGGGTCCGGCGCGCACGGCCAGGGAACGTCTTTCTGCCCCGGTTGCAATGGCGCGCCAACCGAATGAGCGCAGGGAATGAAGTCGCCCTCCGCGCCGAGCTTGTCCAGCGCGGCCTGGCCCATGCGCGTCATGATGCGCATGTTGGCGACGACATAAGGCGAATCTGAAATTTGAACTCCCACTTTGCAAACCGGCGAGTTCAGCGGTCCCATCGCGAACGGAATCACGTACAACGTGCGGCCCTTCATGCAGCCCTTGAACATGCCCATCAGTTTTTGTTTCATCTCCGCCGGGTCGGCCCAATTGTTTGTGGGTCCGGCCTCGTCCTTCGTTTTACTGCAAATGAACGTGCGGTCTTCCACGCGGGCAACGTCACTCGGATGCGAGCGCGCGAGATAGGAACCGGGGCGTTTTTTTTAGTTGAGCGTGATGTAGGTGCCGTT
>DASXHY010000470.1:0-2785 GCA_036488095.1 Verrucomicrobiia bacterium
TGGAGCTTGGAGGCTTGGGATTTGGAGCTTTTTCAGGTGTTCGTGCTGGACAAGGCTCGCGCGAAACGGGTTCACTGGGGACAATGGCAGCCGGCGAATCATCACACAAAAGCGAAAACATCACCTGGACGCGCGGCAAAATTACTCCCGAGGAACGCGCCCGGCAAAACCAGCATTCGGGATGCGTGGTGTGGCTCACCGGATTGAGCGCCGCCGGCAAATCCACCATCGCCACGGAGTTGGAGCGCGAATTATTTTCGCAGGGCAAACACGCGTTCGTGCTCGATGGCGATAACATGCGCCACGGGCTCTGTTCCGATCTCGGTTTTGCGCCGGAGGAGCGCAAGGAAAATATCCGGCGGATTGGCGAGGTGGCGAAATTATTTGCGGAGGCGGGCTTTGTTTGCATCACGGCATTTATTTCCCCGTATCGCTCCGACCGCGACTTGGCGCGGCGAATTGCAACCGAGGGGAAGTTCATCGAAGTTTACCTGAACGTGCCGGTGGAGATTTGCGAGCGGCGCGATCCGAAAGGCCTTTACGCGAAGGCTCGCGCGGGACAGATACAGAATTTCACGGGCATCTCGGCGCCATACGAGCCGCCGTTGAAACCTGAGCTGGAGTTGCGCACGGACAAGCTTGGCTTGGCCGAATGCGTGGCGGCGATTATGGAACGGCTGAAGCAGGGCAATTGATCCCACTTGGGGATCGCGCCCGCCTCGGGCGCAGTGAGACGCGCCCTCGCGGCTCACTTTGAGGCGTGAAATCGTTCCACCGTTCAGTGCCTTCCCTCGCCGCACGTGTTCGGCGCGAGGCGCGCCGAACAGCGCCCGAGGCGGGCGCGCTCCCCAAAACTCTATTGCATCGCTCCGGCCCGCGACATTTTTACTCGCCCTTGAGACGCCCTAATTCCGCGCGAGCGCTGAGGTATCCGAAATTATTATCGTCTCCTGTGTTCAAACACTTTTGAAAAAGCTCCGTAGCGCCTTGGGTGTCGCCAGCGAGCTTGCGCTTCATGGCTGCGTAATAAAATGCCTCGCAAACCTGGCCGGTGACCGCGCTGGGACGTGGGGCGGTGGTGGTCGCTTGCGCGAGAAATTCGCTCTCGGAAATTTCCCCAACCAAAAAGCGCGCGATGCTGGCCGGCCACTCGCGAGACTTCTCAGCGGTCAGGGATTTCAAAAAATCCTTTAATTCGCTGTCGCCTTGCTCGCGCGCGTTCGTTTGGGCGCGGATGAGCCAGATGTAAAACCGTGGATTATCCGTTGAGTTACGCAGTTCGAGGGATTTTTGGAAGTTTTCGAAGGCAGGCCCGAATTGGGCCATGTCATATTGAACCAAAGCCAGGCTGGCGTACGGCTCCGGCATTCCGCCGCTCAACTCGACCGCCCGGCCGAAATCGGCGAGCGCCCCATTCTCATCGCCGCGCTTCTCCTTCAGAAACCCGCGAGTGACGAAAACCAGCGCGCTGTCGGGATTGAGGTCGATGGCCCTGGCCAGGTCGGTGGCGGCCGCCTCAAAATCGTCTATTTGCAATTCCACGTCGGCGCGGCCCGCATAAGCTTCGGCGTCGCCGGGCTTCAGTTGAATGGCCTGGTCGAAATCCGTGATGGCATCGCGGAAATTCTTCAGCAACGCTTTGGTGTTGCCACGAATTCGATACGAGAACGCATCGTTGGGATCCAAATCGATGGCGTGAGACGCGTCCGTGAGCGCTTTTTCATATTCTTTGAGAACGACCTCCGCGGCGGCGCGATTTCGGTAGACGGCGGCTGATTGCGGGATTAACTCAATCGCTTTGTTGAAATCAGCCAGCGCGTTTTCCGGCTGGCGAAGAAGCGCCCGGGCCAAGCCACGCGAATTATAAAGGTTCCCTTGGCCGGGTTCCAAAGCAATGGCTGCGGTAAAATCGGCGTCGGCCCCCGTGAAATCCTTAAGGCCGAACCGGCACAATCCCCGATCATTCAAAGCTCGCGCGTCCCCGGGATTGAGTTCAATCGCCTTGCTAAAATCGCTCAACGCTCCGCGAAAATCGCCAAGCTGCTGCCGCGCAATTCCGCGGGCGAGATAGGCATCGTAATAGCCCGGGGCCGACTTGATCGCCTCGGAGAAACGCGCGACGGCGTCGGCGGGATGGCCGGATTCTGATTTGCGCATTCCAGCCGCGTACTCCGACTTGGCGCGTCCCTGCGGCGAAGCGCAAGACGAAGCAAGCCACAGAACCGTCAGCAACGAAAAACAAGTGATGAGAGTCGAAACCTTCACGATGAGGGTTGTAGCATGAGTCAGTGAGAAAGACAATTGCTGGGTTGAAAATGGAAACAGGGGGGTGGCTGGCTTGCCGAGTCGAAGCTCGGAGTGTCGGTTTTTGAAGTGTCAGCCCGCCTTCACAGCACTACAGCGCGGCAGTCTTTGTTGTCCCCGAAGCTCCGAGCGAAGACTGGGCGCGACAGGGGTCGAACCTGCACGGATTACTCCACAGGATCCTAAGTCCTGCGCGTCTGCCAATTCCGCCACGCGCCCGCAAACCGGCGCAGAATCTAGCGCGAAATGGAATTCACGGAAAGGGGTATTTACATTCTGAAACCAGAATAGCGCGGTCGGTCCCAGTCACAAGCACCGCAATAGGGACATCGTGTGTGACTGAAACGCAGTTTCATACGCCAGCGGGGTATTTGCCAGAACAGCCATGAGAACAACGCCATAAAAGGAATCGCGAAAATCAAACCGTCAGCACCAATAACATCTGCGCGGCTGTGAAAAATGGAATATTGAACCCAGGGAC
>DASXHY010000510.1:0-8094 GCA_036488095.1 Verrucomicrobiia bacterium
CTCGTCGCGCCGCGCCCCGCCGATGCAGCAGTCAAAACGGTATTCCTCAATCGCGCCCAGCAATGCGGGGATTTGGAGGCGATTGCGGCTGATATCTCCCTTGGTCACCACCGCTGTCCCATTCGCGATGGCCTGGTCCACCGTGCGGACGATGAGTTTCGCGCCGAGTTGTTTCGCGCGCCGGTCCCGGAAATCGATCAGTTCCGGAAACTCGTGGCCCGTTTCCACGTTGAGCAGCGGCATCGGAATATCCGCCGGACGAAACGCTTTTTCCGCGAGGCGCAGGATGCAAATCGAATCCTTGCCGCCGGAGAAAAGGATCGCCGGCCGCTCGAACTCGCCCGCGACTTCACGCATGACGTGAATCGCTTCCGTCTCCAGATATTCGAGATGATCGAGGTGGTATGAGGTCATTCCTGAAATCCGTGTCTAAATTCCCGCGCCGGCGGTAACCACGTCCTTGCCCCACGCCGCGTGCAAGCCGCACTCGCGTTTTTCATCCGCCTTGGCCGGGTCAAAATAATCCCATTCATTCGGCAAATTGTGTTTCGCCAAATACGCTTCCATGTCGGCATCGCTCCAATAAAACACCGGGCTGATTTTCAACGCGCCAAAATTTTTGTCCTCACTGACGATATCCAGCCCGGCGCGATTCGGATTCTGCACCTTGCGCAGCGCCGTGATCCAGACCGTCGGCGCGAGTTCCTTCATGCCGCGTTGGAAGGGTTCCAGCTTCATTTGCGCGCTGAATTGTTTCAGCCCTGCCTCGTCGTCGGTGGTCGGCACCGAGCCGTAAACCGCCTCGCGATGCGCCACGGTCATTTTGGGGATATACGCCTTGATATTCAGCTTGAGCAATTTCTTCAATTCCTCCGCATGCTGATAAGTCGCCGGCCGATTATAACCGTGGTCCACCCAAAGCACCGGAATATCCGCCTGCGCCTGCACTGCCAGGTGCAAAATCACGGCTTCGTACGGCCGAAAATTCGTGGACACAATCGCGCGGCCATTCGCCTGCGCGATGGCCCAACGAACAATTTCAAGCGGCGATTTATCGCGCAAATCGGCGCTGGTGCTTTTAATTTGTTCTGCGGTCATGTTCAAAAATAAACAATGTTCTCAGGATCAGCGTCCTCGTTAAATTTTCGCCATCCATAGCAACGTATCATTGGCTCAGTCACAACTTCCTCGCCATAAATCGCCCGGCGCATGAATTCCAAATATTCCAAACGCTCAACCGCTGTGCGATTTCGCCAAAACAATTTACCAACGGAAAGTTCTTCCTCCACCGTGTGAAAAAGATGAAACGCCTTCCGCAGCGGATTTTTCCACTTTTGAATTTCCTCGGTAGTCATTTTTCTGACGCAAGCGTTTCGCCGACGTAACTTGAGTGCCGCTCAATTGGCCGCAACGGGCTCTTCCTTCCAAAGCTCACGATCGCACCAATCCCCGAAGCGTTCGCCATCATTCCGTTCCTTCGCAAAACGCGCGAGCAGGGGCCGGAGTTCGCTTTCGATCTCGGGATCCTTGACCATGTCTTTCCAGATTCGATTGAGGCGCGTGCCGGCGACATCGCCACCAAGCCAGACCTGATAGCGCCCCGGCGCTTTCCCCACGAAAGCAATCTCCGCCATGTAAGGCCGCGCGCAGCCATTCGGGCAACCAGTCGAGCGGATAATAATCTCCTCGCCGCCCAGGCCAAGGTCGCCGCAAAGTTTTTCGAGCCGCTCAATCAAGGCGGGCAACATGCGCTCGGATTCCGCGAGCGCCAGGCCGCAGGTGGGCAGCGCGGGGCAGGCGAGCGCAGCCAGGTTCAGCACACTGGCCTGCTTTTCCGTTTTAATGCCGTGTTCCGCGAGCAGCGCATTGACGCCCGCGCGATCGGATTCGGGAACGTTCGCCAAAATGATGTTTTGATTTGTCGTCAGCCGGAATTCGAGATGAGGGAATTTCTCCGTCACCTTGCGCAAGGCTGTCTTCAGCCGATGCCCTTCCGAATCCTTCACGCGGCCGGTCTCGACGAACAACGTCAGGAACCAACGGCCATCTGTTTGCTTGTTCCAGCCGTAGAGGTCGCCCATGCTCGTGAACTTGAAAGGCTTCGCCGGCGCGAGCTTCACATTCGCGCGCTGTTCAATCTCCGCCCGCGCCCAATCCACGCCGCGCTCGGCGATGACATATTTCAACCGCGCATGTTTGCGATCGGCGCGATCGCCGAAATCGCGGTGAATCGTCAGCACCGCCTTGGCAACATCGATCATTTTGTCCGGCGTGATGAATCCCATCACATCCGCCAGCCGTGGATAAGTCGCTTCGTTGCCGTGACTGCGCCCCATGCCGCCGCCGACGACCACGTTGTAACCCACCAATTGATCGTTCTCGATAACCGCGATGTAGCCCAGGTCGTTGGTGAAAATATCAATGTCATTTACCGGCGGAATCGCAAAAGCCGTTTTGAATTTGCGCGGCAAATATTGTTTGCCGTAAAGCGGGTCAACGAAATCCTTGTTCTGCTGCTCCTCCAAATTGAGCTGCACGCCATCCACCCAAATGGAATGATACGCCTTGGTTTTCGGCGCGAGCGCCATCGCCACCCGCTGGCAATCGGCATATACCTGGTCGCGCGCCTTGGTATACGCGGGCGTCGGCGGCGCGAGTACATTGCGGTTCACGTCGCCGCACGCGGACAACGTCGAGAGCAACGACTCGTTAATCCCCTTGATGAGGTGACGCAGATTGGATTTCAGGATGCCATGAAACTGGATGCTCTGGCGCGTCGTGATTCGCAGCGTGTTGTTGCCGTAATTGGCTGAAAGATCATCAAACACGCGCCATTGATTCGCCGTCATCACGCCCCCGGGGATGCGCCCGCGAACCATCATGATAAATTTCTTGCCCGTCTTGCGCAGGTCGCGGTCGTCCTGCTGATAGCACCCGTGGAATTTCAGGAATTCCCGGTCATCATCGGTGAAATGATCGACCCCTTCATTGTCAATCGTGGCCGAAATAGTGCCCGCGAGGGTCGGAATGGCTTCCTTGATCTCCTCGTTATGCGTTAATTTAACTGGCGTTTCTTCAATCACAAGTGTTTTACTTATGTTAGTAATGATTAAAGTATCAATCGACCACGCCCCCTTGTCAAATCTCTTTTGACTCAGACGCGAAAGCTTTTAGCCTAGCAAAAGACCAGAATAAATCCAGTCTAAGCCGGATCCAAGTAGTCGAATTTTGGGGAGCGCGCCCGCCTCGGGCGCCGTTCGGCGCGCCTCGCGCCGAACACGTGCAGCGTGGGAAGGCACTGAACGGTGGAATGGATTTCACGCCTCGCAGTGGCCGCGAGGGCGCGGCTCACTGCGAAGCAGGCGCGCTCCCTATCCCAACCGCATCAGTACCTGTTAGCAGGGCTCACGCATTTAAAACCATTATTTTTGGAGTCTTCTCATTAACACCGTGGCTTCAGCCCGGTGAGAGGATCGAGGCAAAGCGCCAGCAGCCATTTCAATGGCTTCTGATCGTGACGAATTTAATGCGTTTGCCCTATTCGTTACCAAAGTAGGATAATGCAAATGGATTATTTGAAAGAATGACCCAGCAGCCCATCTATTATTTCGATAACAACGCCACGACCCGGGTCGCGCCGGAAGTCGTCGACGCCATGCTGCCCTTTTTGCGCGAATCTTGGGGAAACCCGTCCAGCATTTACGGCTTCGGCAAGCAATTGGCCAAACCGCTCGAAGCCGCGCGCGAAAAAGTCGCGGCACTCATCAACGCCGAGTCGCGCGAGATTATTTTCACAAGCTGCGGCACCGAGAGCAACAATTCCGCGATTCACAGTGCGCTCGTCACGCATCCGCAAAAACGCCACGTGATCACCACCGCCGTCGAACACTCGGCCAATTTAAAATTCTGCGCCCACCTTAAAAAAATGGGCTTTGACATCACGCTGCTGCCGGTCGATTCCGATGGCGCCCTCGATATTCAGCTCCTCGAAAAATCCATCCGCCCGGATACCGCCATCGTATCCGTGATGTGGGCCAACAATGAGACCGGCGTCCTGTTTCCGATTTCTGAAATTGCCGCGATCTGCCGCCGCAAACACGTTTTGTTTCACACCGACGCCGTGCAAGCGCCCGGCAAACTGAAAATCGATGTCGCCGAACTGGGCGCAGATTTCCTTTCACTTTCGGCGCACAAGCTCCATGGGCCCAAAGGAATTGGCCTCTTGTATGTAAAACGCGGCGTCAAATATCACCCCTACGTCATCGGCGGCGGCCAGGAACAAGGCCGTCGCGGAGGAACCGAAAACGTCGCCGGCATCGTCGGCTTCGGCCAAGCCGCCGAGCTCGCCATGGCGCATTTGCAGGCTCAAGACACCCGCGTTCGCGCGTTGCGGGACAAATTGGAAAACGGAATTCTAAAGAATATCCCCGGCGTAACGCGAAACGGCACCCGCGACGAACGTTTGCCGAACACCTCGAATCTTTCCTTTGAAGGCATCGAAGCCCAAGGCATTTTGCTCCTGCTCGATGAGCAAGGCATTTGCGCGTCAAGCGGCTCCGCCTGTACCTCCGGCTCGCTGGACCCATCGCACGTGCTGCTTGCGATGGGTTGCAGCCCGGCCCGCGCGCGCGGCAGTGTTCGGTTCAGCCTCGGCATTTACAACACTGAAACCGAAGTCGATTTTCTTCTGAAACATTTGCCGCCGATCATTTCAAAATTGCGATCGCACTCACATCCAGCAAAGCCAGATAAGGCCGCGGCTGTTTGAAGAATCCGAATGCCGGAACAATTCGGTTGGATATGGGGAGCGCGCCCGCCTCGGGCGCAGTGAACCGCGCCCTCCCGGCTCACTTTGAGGCACGAAATCATTCCACCGTTCAATGCCTTCCCACGCCGCATCTGTTCGGCGCGAGGCGCACCGATTTCCTCCCACGTTGGATCGATTTCTCCCTCTCCCTGAGGGAGAAGGCTAGGGTGAGGGGGAAGTGCGCTCACACCATCGGGACGGCTGTCCCCCCTCCAAAAAATTAACTGAATCGTCGTTCCATTCCCCTGACAATCATTCCTCTGACGAACATCCGATTCCCTTGCCGTTCATTCCCCTGCCTTTACGTCACTTCCTATAAAGCTGCGGCGGGAAATCCGCCGGCGGCGAGCCGCCTTTGCGCCGCAGATTGCTCTGCCCGCCAATGTCGCGTTCCAGCGGGATGTACATGCCGCCGGTTTTCTCGAGCATGTCGAACATTTCGCGATTCAATTTTTTCGCGAGCGCCTGGTGCGCGGGATCGAAAATCAAATTCTTCATTTCGCCCGGGTCATTCTTCAAATCGTAAAGCTCGTCAATGTCCCAGATGCCGTAGTAATGAATATATTTATAATCATCCGTGCGCAGGGCATGAATCGTGGGCGTCTGCGGAAAATTCCGCTCCCAATAATATTCGTAGAGCAACTTGTCCCGCCACGGCACATTTTTCCCCTCGGCGATCGGGACGAAACTTTTCCCATCCATATAATCGGGCGCTTTCAGGCCGGCGGCTTCCAGGATCGTCGGCGCAATATCAATGTTCGCCACCATTTGGGTCATCACCGTGCCCGCTTTGAAAAGTTCCGGGCACTGCATCAGCATCGGCACGCGCATCGAAGGCTCGTACGCCGTGCGTTTATCAATGATGCCGTGCTCGCCGAATTGAAACCCATTGTCGCCCATGTAAATAATCATCGTTGAATCGAGCAATTTCCGCTCACGCAAAAAATCCAGGATCCGCCCCAGGCTTTCGTCCACCGCCAGCAGCGTTTCGCAATAACGCTCATAATATTCCGGGATGCTCAAATCACTGTGATACGGGAAATCCACCCCGTGCCAGCTATTGCGCTGATTTTTCAGCCACATCGGCTTGTCCACGTAATTCTCCGGCGTGTCCGCCATGATCGGCGGGTTGAGCGGCGCATTTTTATAAACGCCCTTGTAACGGTCCGGCGGGATGAAATCCGCGTGCACCGCCTTGTGCGACAAATAAAGCATGAACGGCTTGTCGCCCTTGCGCGCCTTCAGCCAGTCCATCGCATAATCCGTCAGCTCATCCGTGATATAGCCTTTCTGCGGAACATTTTTGCCGTCAATATCCAGCCCGAATTTATCCGGCCAATAACTTCCCTGGCCGTGCAGACAAATCCATCGATCCCAACCCGGCTGCGGCGTCTCCTGGCTGCCCATGTGCCATTTGCCCATGAACGCCGTCTCGTAACCCGCGGCCTTCAGGTATTGCGAAAAGAAAACCGTCTCCGGCGGAATCGGATTATTATTATCCACCACCCGATGCTCGTGCGCGTAAACGCCCGTCAAAATCGACGCGCGGCTCGGCGAACACAGCGAGGTCGTGACGAACGCGTTTTTCAGGAACACGCCATTCTTGGCGAGCGAATCCATGTTGGGCGTCTTCAAAAACGGATGCATGAACCCGAGCGCATCGTACCGCTGATCATCGATGAGAACGAAAATGATATTGCGCGGCTTGGCCCCGGGAATTTTCGACAACGCAAACCCCACCGGCGCGCCCGCGTAGGGCGAAGCCGCCAGAACCGTAGCGGTGGTGAAAACCAATCCGAGAAGCGAAAGAAATTTAAAAACGTGTGACGAAAGACGCATGCTGGTAGGGCGCGTCACTCCGTGCGCGCCGGTGTTTCGGTTGATAAAGAACGGTGCACACGGAGTGACGCGCCCTACCGACCAATTAAGAACCGGTATTTTGGTAAAGGCGCCATGCAAAATACGGCGCAAAGCGCCGTGCAAGCTGTCATCGAACGAATCCGGCATAATGGCGAGTTTGAATTTTTCAGAATTCGCGCACAAGCGTTTTGCACCGTATAATTATATGGGGCGGATGATGATCACCCGCAATTTGCGCGAAGAGATTGTTCCCGTGCAACACGCGCCAAATGGCACAGGCAGTGTCCGATTTGTCCCGGAGGGACTTTGGAAATTAGCCGGGGGCAAGGACGCGCCAGCGGCCGCCGCCCCCGGTAAACGCCTCATAATCTGCGCGCCCCGGCGGGGGCGCTGGAACTCGACCCGGACGTTCCGTTTTTGCATTCATCGGAGCCATCGGTAACACGTTTGGTTCAGAACGTAGGCGAAAGAGTTAGTCAGCGCAGACTCACGTCCGCGGCCCCAGTGCTTTTAGAAATGCTCTAATGCTTCACCTGATCGCCGAGGTCGATCGGTTTGTCGGCGGCGGCCGGCGTTGAAGGTGGGCGGGATATTTCGGGTGCCCGGCTTTCTTTGAGCCAATATTTCTGAATGGTCCGGCTCAATTCAACCACGTTTTGAAAATCGATCGGTTTCACCAGGAACGAATTGGCTCCAAGTTGATATGCCCGGTTTACATCCCGAAGGTCATCCGACGACGTGAGGACCAAGGTGCGAAGGGCAGCCAAACTCGGCTGTTGCCGTATCCAGGAGAGAACTCCAAAACCGTCCACGCGCGGCATTTTAAGGTCCAGCAGCAACAGATCCGGCAAGGGATATTCCGCGCGATTCGAATATTTACCGGTTCCCTGGAGATACGCGATGGCTTCCTCGCCATTCCAGACCACGTAAAGCGGATTTCGCAGATCGGCCTCGGCAAAAGCGTGCCGTATCAAGACCACATGATCTTCATCATCCTCCGCTAATAAGATTACTGCGCTTTCGGACATACGACTCGCTTCCTCACATTAAAGTAAACTTGCTTCGCAGCCCGTATACATGGGGTGATGACCCGGCAACAACGTAAAACCTTACCGTAAGCTTTTCCTCGTATGTTAAGATGGTCGCGTGAATGCAAAAATTGCATCCAGGCCGGGGCGGAAAACGATCCGCAAACCGGAACGTCAGGGGAATGATTGTGAGAGGAATAGAGCCATGAAACCGCGATTGGAAATGGGGACCGCGCCCGCCTCGGGCGCAGTGAGACGCGCCTCGCGGCTCACTTTGAGGCGCGAAACGAACCCACCGTTCAGCAAGAACCTTGGGTTGCATTTGGGGAGCGCGCGCGTCCCGCGTGCCGTCTGAGCCGTCCCGGCGAAGACTTCAACCCACTAACTAATAATGAAGGC
>DASXHY010000557.1:0-3436 GCA_036488095.1 Verrucomicrobiia bacterium
GCGTAAATTTCCCCGCGCGTGTTGGCAATCTGCTCCTCGATCTTCTGGTTCTGCAACTCGTCCAGCATTCCTTGAAGCTGTTCCGCGTTGCTGTGAATTTCAGTTTCCAGCGTGCGCCGCTGCATCGCGTTCGATACCGCCGCGCGCATCGTGGAAATATCGAACGGCTTGTTGATGTAATCGCACGCGCGCAATCGCAACGCCTGCCGCATCGTATCCGTGGTTTCGAAGGCCGTCATCATCACGACTTCGATGGACGGGTCGACATATTTCAGCCGTTCGAGGACTTCGATGCCGGACATTCCGGCCATGCGAATATCGCAGACCGCGATGTCGATTTTATTTTTTTGGGCAAGCTCGATGGCGGTGGCGCCGTCGCTCGCCATGAAAAGATCGTAGTCGTCCTTGAAAATGACGCGCAAAGACTGGCGCGGTCCCTCTTCGTCGTCGACAATCAGCATGGTGCCTTTGCGGCGGGGAGGGGCCGGATTCAGTTCGGCATCCATCGCTTCGGAAGAGGCCGTCGTAGTCGAATTATTTTCGGCGATCACGGTCGTCTTTAGGCTGACTGCAGGAACACTCTGACTGTTGGCAGCTTACAAGAAGTCAGTAGCTGCACAAGCAGAAACTCGGTTTGCTGGCCGGCTGGATGCACTTGGAGCGTGTTGCGCAAAGCAGCTTGGGCGCGAAGGAGCGTTCGTCCCTCGTTCTCGTTCTCGTCGTCGTCCTCGATTTGTTTGGAAATTCGATTACGAGGAGGAGAATGAGGACGAGGAGGATGCAGGTTTTTCGCTTTTGGAATTCGGGAATCACAGCCTTGGCGCCAGCCCCCCTCGGTCAAACCACAGATTTCCGCTCGACTTTACGCCCGGGACTGCCGACTCTGGTCAGGGATTTCGAGCCATGAGTGAGTTTAAGTTTGCGTGCCCCATCTGTGGTCAGCATATCACTGCTGATTCCAAGGATACTGGCTCGCAAATTCCCTGCCCCACCTGCTACCGAAAAATCGTGGTGCCGCAGGCGCCGGCTACGGACGACCCGAAATTTGTCTTGTCGGCCAGCGAGGTCAACAAACCGCGGCCGCCCTCGGGGCCGCAGTTTGAAGGTTATCAAAAAGGTCCGGAAAAAACGGCCATCCCCACCGCGTTGATTGTTTTGCTGGTGCTCGCCTGCGCGGCCGGCGCAACGCTGTTTGCGCTGCGGGGAAGATTTCCGCATTCAAGACCTCACGCCGGGCATCTCGGGGATGGCGATACGGAGAACAACAAATCCGAAACGCAACCCCAGCCGGAATATATCGGCACGAATCTTTGGACTCTTGACCTTTCCAACGTGAAATTTCCTGATGACCCCGTGGGCGGGTCCGTTCACCGGAGGGCGTTCACGTTGAACCGCGCGACTATTACCGGCAGCAATTTGACCTTGCGCGTCGGGCGCGACGGCCCGATTGAGTTGGGGCTCAACATCTATTTTTTCAATCGACAGCCGGAAGAGTTGAGCGGAAAAACCGCCGAGGTCAAACCCACAGATGCCACCGCGCCGCGCGTGGTGTTGCACTGGAAAGAAGCGGACCGCGTGTCGGAGACTTTTCGCGGCGGGTACGCGATGAAGGTTGAATTCGGCCCGGCGGCCGGTGGCGCGTTGCCGGGGAAAATTTTTGTCTGCCTGCCGGACGAATCCAAGAGTTGGGTCGCGGGGACATTCCGCGCGGAAATCCACAAACCGCGCCCCAAACCCCATCCGCCGGCGCCGCGCCCACCCCAAACCCAGTGATTGGTTTCGATCTCGCGATGTCCGACGATCTGGAAACAAAAATCGTGCGTCTCCTGACCGAACGGAAGCAAACCCTTGCGGTCGCGGAATCCTGCACGGGCGGATTCATCTCTCATCGCCTGACTAATGTCCCGGGTGCTTCGGCGGTTTTTCTGAGCGGGTTGGTGACTTACAGCAACGAAGCGAAGCAAACATTTCTAGGGGTTCGCCCCGCGACCCTCGCGCAATACGGCGCGGTCAGCGAGCCGGTGGCGCGGGAAATGGCCGAGGGCGCACGGCGCGCGAGCGGGACGGATTACGCGATAGCTGTGACGGGCATTGCCGGCCCCGGCGGTGGCACGGACGAGAAGCCGGTCGGGACGGTATTTATTGCGTTGGCCACCGCCCGGGAGACGCGCGTTTTGCGCCGATTGAATCCCGGCGACCGGCTGGCGTTCAAGCAGACCACCTCGCAACAGGCCCTCCAGCAACTGGAAAGCGCACTCGAAACAGCCAGTTAGCCGGGCCGAAGCACCTTTCGGACACGGACAGAGTGTAGGAAAACGAGACAAAGCATTTCCTTCCTTGTAGTTAGGTCCTTTGGGCATCCCGCTCAACTCCCCTTCCCGCATCGGGTCTAACCACGAAATTCGCCGCCGGGGCATAGTAGCTGCTCATCCATTATGCCCGTCAGTCTTCTGTTGGCGAGACACGAAGCCGGGCGGATGGCGCCGGCTCGGCTGTCGGCGCCGGATTTCGAAAAACGGCGCAAGCCGTTCATAATTTTGAAGCGAACCACAAAAATCTGCGCGGTGCTTTTGGCGGCGGTGGGATGCCTGATTATTTTCGGGCAACCGGCATCCTCCTCTCCTGCCCTTGCGCGTGCGATGATGATGATCGGGTCGCTGGCGCTGGTGGCGAGCGTCTCGTTATTGTGGGTGTTGGTCCTGCGGCGAAGAGTGGCTGAGCAAACGGCGGTTCTGAAACAGAGTGAACAGAAGTTCCGTTCGCTGGTCGAGCAATCGCTGGTCGGTGTTTACGTGATCCAGGACGGACATTTTGTTTACGCCAATCCGCGCATGGCGGAAATTTACGGTTATTCGGTTGAGGAATTAACCGCCCCGTCCTTCAACGTCCGTCAGACGGTCGCCGACGCGGACTGGCCGATGGTGGAAAACCAAATCAAGCGGCGGATGAGTGGAGAAATCACCCAGGCGCATTATACGGTGCGCGCGGTGCGCAAAGACGGCTTCCTGATCCACGTGGAAGCCTTGGGCGCACAGGGAGAATACAATGGCAAACCGGCGATTCTCGGGACAGTCGCCGATATCACCGAACGCAAAGTGGCGGAGATCAAACTGGCCGAAGCCAGCAATTTGCTCGAGACGCTGCTGGATGCGAGTCCCGATTGCATTTACTTCAAGGACCGCAGCTCCCATTTTGTGCGCTACAGCAAGGCGTTTGCAAAATTGTTCAACCTTTCCGACGCCGGGAAGCTGAAAGGAAAAACCGATTTCGATTTCTTTCTGCCGGAACATGCGCGGCCGGCTTTCGAGGATGAACAGGAAATCATTCGCACGGGCAAGCCGCTCATCGGCAAGTTTGAAGCCGAGCATCACGCCGACGGGCGGGTGACTCATGCGCTTACGACCAAAGTTCCCTGGCGCGACCCCGCCGGAAATAT
>DASXHY010000585.1:0-3440 GCA_036488095.1 Verrucomicrobiia bacterium
TCCGGGGCATAATAGTTCGTCACCAATTGGCTGTTGTCGCTAAAAGTAAGAGTCAATGACGCCACCGGATTGGTGCCGCTGCCCGAATGCGCGACGACGGCGATTTGCGCGTAAATGGCCGGCGCGACCAGCGTCAAAGTACCGCTCGTGAGACCGGTGTCCGCGCTTAACACCAGGGCGTTGCTGGAAGTGTAGGGTTGAAATTGAAAAATCGTGCCGTCACCCACGGTGCTGACAAACAGGCCCGACGGCGGCAAACCCCACGCATAACTGGGCAGGCCGGTTTGATAAAATGCATTGCCTTCGCCGGCGTTCATTTCGGTAGCATAGCTCGTAAAGGGCGGACCCACGGCGGTGCTTTCCACAACCAAATCGCTGTTCCACCCCGTCACCGCGACCGGGGTCATGGTCGCCGGCGCCGGCGCGGCAATGGCTGATTCAACTAAACCGGCCAGTAATACCAGAAATAGAAGGAGAAAAACGGGCAAGCCCGGGCGCAGTTTTTGCGCGTCGGAAAGGGGCGAGTTCATGGCTTAACAGTATCCGACCCGCCGGAAAAACTCCATTCTTTTTGTAACGAGAAATGGGATTATGTCTTTGGCGAACAATGGAATAGCGAGCAACTGCCAGGATTTTTTGAAATCACTTGCGATATTGTTGCTCGGTCACTTTTTCCAGCCAATCAACCGCTTTCCCATCGAAATTTTCATGAACGGCAATGTGGGTCATGGCCGTGGTTGGCGTCGCGCCGTGCCAATGCTTCTCGCCCGGCGAAAACCAAATCACGTCGCCGGGACGAATCTCCTCGACCGGTCCGCCCTCGCGCTGCGCCCAACCCGAACCCGCGGTCACGATCAATGTCTGGCCGAGCGGATGCGTGTGCCAGGCCGTTCGCGCGCCCGGTTCAAACGTCACGCTCGCGCCGGCCACGCGCGCAGGAGCGGTCGTCTGAATCAACGGATCAATCCGCACCGTGCCCGTGAACCAATCCGCCGGTCCTTTAGTCGATGGCTGTGAACCTGCTCTTTTGATTTCCATAATTTTATTTTTCCGATCTTTCAATTTAACGGCGTAACTGCGTTGCTTATTCCGACTTCAAGGACGCCATGTCAATCGAGAAGCGGTATTTCACATCTGACTTGAGCAATCTCTCGTAGGCTTCGTTGACCTTTTGAATGGGGATGACTTCGACATCGGCGGTGATGTTGTGCTTACCGCAGAAGTCGAGCATCTCCTGAGTCTCGGCGATGCCGCCGATGTTTGAGCCGGAAAAACTGCGCCGGCGCATGATGAGGCCGAACGCTGTGACCGGGAGCGGCTTTGCGGGCGCGCCCACCAGGGTGATGTTGCCGTCGCGCGCGAGCAGATTGATATAGGCGTTGATGTCGTGCTCGGCGGCAACGGCATCGAGAATGAAATCCAGGGTGCCATTGTGCTTGTTCATCTCGTTGGCATTGCGGGAGACGACCACTTCATCCGCGCCCAGGCGCAATGCGTCGTCCTTTTTGTGCGGCGAGGTGGTGAAGACAATCACGTGCGCTCCGAAGGCATGCGCAAACTTCACCGCCATGTGGCCCAGTCCACCCAGGCCGACCACGCCGACTTTCTTTCCCTTCGTCACGCCCCAATGACGCATGGGCGAATAAGTGGTGATGCCAGCGCACAGCAGCGGCGCGGCTCCGGCGAGCGCGAGATTCGATGGGACACGCAAAACGAACCGTTCATCAACCACGATCGAATCGGAATAACCGCCGTAGGTGACCGGGGCGGTCTTGTGCTTGTCCGGCGAGTTGAACGTGAGCGTCAAATTCGGGCAGAAATTCTCCAGCCCGGCTTTGCATTCCGGACACGTGCCGTCCGAATCGACCAGGCAGCCCACCGCCGCGAGGTCGCCGGGCTTGAATTTCTTCACCGCCGAGCCAATCTTGGTGACGCGCCCGACAATCTCATGCCCCGGCACAATCGGGTAGACCGTGGCCATAAATTCGCTCCACTCGTTGCGGACCGAATGCAGGTCGGAGTGGCAGATACCGCAAAAAACAATTTCGATCTGCACGTCGTGTTCAGTGGGATCGCGACGCGGGATCGTAGTGGACGCCAGCGACGATGTCGCGCCGGCGGCTGAATAAGCTTTTGTTTTATACATAACTGAAAATCCTTTCCGGGGTGAAACGCCGAGGGGAACCTACACCACCTGTGCGGGGCTGTCGCACGGGTTTTTGGCGCCAAAGATACCGCCCTTCAATTTGCCACCACCACCATACGCCGTGGGATTCCTGAATTCAGTTGACCGGCTGCGGGCTTTTTTTTGCCGGCACGGCTGCGCCCCTATCCTCAATTGCTGCTTTCAACGGCGCAATCACCGCCGATTCCCGGACATACGCTTTCATCGTTGCCAGCGGATTCGCCGCAGCGCCGATTGGCCGGATCGTGTACGAACCCACCGCGGCCGGAACAATGAATGTCTCCGCGTAGTGAACCACAAAAGGTTCAAACCGCCCCTCCGCCGAATCCACCACCGCCTCCGCGCCCTCCACCAGGTTCAAGACGTTGACTCCCCCGTGCGTGTGATGAGGCACCGCTTTGGTGAACCAATGGCGTCGTGTCTCGATAAATTCGCGCTCGTGCAATCCCGTCGATTCCTCGCGCCAGCCATTGCCGGCCCCCAGCGGTGCGAAACGGTTCACCAGGTTTTTCTTCACCCAATCCGTGTCGCGTTCCCATTGGATATTTGCAATTCCATGTTCCAAGTGAATTGGCCGGGGTTTTCCGTCGAGGCCAAGGCGGCCCCAGTCCCACATTTTGAACGTGAAAATATATGGCGTCGCGCTGATCTCCAGCACCATCGAATCCGCCCCCGAGCAATGCACCGTTCCGGCTGGAATCAAAAAATGATCATGCTTCCGCGCCGCAAAACGATTCGCGTATTTGTCGGCTGGAAATTCAAATCCTCCCGCTTGCGCTTTTCTCAGGTCGTGAATCATTGCTTCGCGTTGCACCTTTTCCCGCAGCCCCAAATACACATGGGCGCTGGGTCCGGCTTCCAGCAGGTAATAGCTCTCATCCTGCGTGTAGTGCATTCCGAAATGATGCTGAATATATTCGGTCAACGGATGCACCTGGAATGAAAGGTTCCCGCCGCCCATCGTATCCAGAAAATCGAATCGGATGGGAAATTCATCGCCGAACCGCGCGTGGACCGATTCCCCCAGGAGTTCGCGCGGCTGAGAAAACACTACGTTGATGGCGGGGATCTCCATAGTTACATTTCCGAATTCCAGCAACAGGCTGTTCTCCTCCGGTACACAGTCGAAGCACCAGCCGTAGTTTGGTTCCGCGCCGGGCAGATCGCACGCTTTCCGCATCCACTGGCCGCCCCAAGGCGCGGGGTCGAAGAAAGGCACCACCCGAAACGGTCGCGTCACCGCGTGCCGCATTGC
>DASXHY010000647.1:0-1572 GCA_036488095.1 Verrucomicrobiia bacterium
TGTTACAACTGCGTGCCAGCAAAGTTAATTTATTCGGTCGCTCTCAAGCAGGACTGGCGCAACCTGGCGCGAACAGTTGCCCGTTGCTACGGGGTGCAATTTTTGCCACGCTCTATCCCGTTATGCACACCAGCAGCGAAGCGTATTTCACCATCGTCAAAAAACAGCGCAGCCGTCAGTTGTGCTTTTTCACCGCAATCACCCTTCAAATGCTTGCCCTGTTCGCCCGCGCCGCCGCCGGCGAGCAAGACCTGCCCGAGTGGGAAAATCCCCGCCTCACCGGCCTCAATAATCAGCCGCCTCATGCCACGATGATTATTTGTCCGGACGCGGCCATCGCCCAACGGATCCAACTCACCGCAAACAGCGAACGCGTGAAATCCTCGTTTTATCGGTCGCTCAATGGCGATTGGAAATATCACTACTCCTCGAATCAACTCGACCGCGTGCCCGATTTCTGGAAACCGGAATTCAATGATCGAAGCTGGAACACGATTCCAGTGCCGTCGAATGTTGAACTGTTCGGCCACGGCATTCCCATTTATGTAAATTATAATTTCCCATGGCGCCGGCCCTGGACGCCGCCCATGGTGCCGGGCGATGACCCGAATAATTCGGTGAACGCCTATCGCCGCACCTTCGAGGTTCCGCAGTCGTGGGCGGGACGGCGGGTGTTGCTGACGTTCGACGGCGTCAATTCGTTTTTCGATTTGTGGATCAATGGCGAGAAAGTCGGCATGGGCAAGGACAGCCGCACGCCCGTTGAATTCGACATCACCAAATTTCTCAAACCCGGCAAAAATTTGCTCGCTGTGGAAAATTTCCGCTGGAGCGATGGCTCCTATCTCGAGGACCAGGACATGTGGCGCTTGAGCGGCATTTTTCGCGACGTCTACCTGTGGTCGCCGCCGAACATGCACATGCGCGATTTTGAAATTGGCACGGCCGGCCTGGATTTGACCAACCGAGTGGCCGAATTGACCATTCGCGCGAACATCGAAAATGTCGGAGCCACCGCGCCGGCTTCCGGATTGGAAGCGACCCTCTTTGATCCCGCCGGCAACGCCATTTCCACCAACAGCCTCGCGATTTCCGTCCCGTCAAATTCCGAGCGCGCCGTCAAACTCGATATCAATGTGCATCACGCGCGTTTGTGGTCCGCCGAGACCCCGAACCTTTATAAGCTTCTGCTCGCCATCAAGAACATCAACGGCGACGTGCTCGAAGTCATCCCGGTGAACGTCGGCCTGCGCAGCGTGCAAATTAAAGACGGCAATTTGCTCGTGAACGGAAAGCGCATTCTCATCAAGGGCACGGACCGCCACGAATTCGATCCCGACCGCGGCCAGGCCATCACGCCCGAAATCATGGAACGCGACATCCGGATGATGAAGCAATTCAATCTCAACGCCGTCCGCTGTTCGCATTACCCCAATCAGCAGGCCTGGTACGATTTGTGTGATCGCTACGGAATTTATTTGATCGATGAAGCCGATATCGAGAGCCACGGAATGGGTTACGGCGACAAAACGCTGGCGAAACGGGCGGACTTTGCCGACGCGCACATGAACC
>DASXHY010000666.1:0-2434 GCA_036488095.1 Verrucomicrobiia bacterium
CAACGTGGGAATGAACTCTTTTCCGGCTGCCGGAAAAACGCTCTTGTCACCGCGAAGATATTTGTCCATCTGTGTAATGGCCTGTTTGCCGAACTCAAACGGTTGCTGGACGACCGTGCCGTAGATATCGCCGGAAGCGACGCCCGCCAGCGTCTCCTCATTCTCATCGAAGCAAACGATTTTCACCTTGCCGGCCTTTCCCGCGCCGCGAACGGCATTGAGGATCGCCGGCCCATTGTAATTCCATAATCCCACGAGGCACGCGACGTCTGGATATTTGACGAGCGTGTCTTCAGCGTTTCGTTGCGCGCGGCTGTTGTCAGTTTCGTCGGTGCGAACGTCAATGATCTCGACCTTCGAGCCTTGCAGTTCCTGTTTAATTCCCGCAAATCGTTCCTTGGCATTTTGCGCATCCATGCTGCCGACGAAGACCATTATCTTGCCGCCATCCGGGAGCGCCTCCTTGATCAGCTTGCCGGCCTCAACTCCCGCCGCCGTGTTGTCCGTGCCGATGTAACACACGCGTTTGCTGTTTGGCGCGTCGCTGTCCTGCGTGATGAGCAAAGCCTGGCTGGCAATCTTGTCGAGCAGCGCGGTTTGATTTGCCGGGTCAACTGGGCTCACCGCGACGCCGTCGACTCCTTTGACCAGGAGATCATCCAGAAGCTGCTGCTGCTCCGCGGCAGTGCCGCTCGAAGGAATGCGAAAATCGACCTCGACATCGCCCAATTCCTTTTGCGCCTCCTCGCAACCCGAGCGGGCAATCGTCCAAAACGTGGCGGCGTTGTTGGAAACAAACGCGAGCTTTAATTTTTTCGTGGGCTGACCGCTCGTTCCGTTGGCGGCCGTTTCATCTTTTTTGCCGCAACCCTGTATGGCCAGGGCCACGCAAAGTATGGCGAGGAGGGGAGCGAAGTTTCGTTTCATATTTTGGGGTTCGTTGTTTACCGCTGTTTATTTGTTGTTTGGCCGTAAGAGGCATTCGGCCCGTGTTTACGCAGAAAATGTTTCTCGTGGAGAACGGATGACATCGGTTTCACTCGCGGATTGATGCGAAGCGTTTCGCTCGCCAGCCGCGCGACAAATTCCAACACACCGGCATTGTGAACGGCGCCCGCCACGTCCGCGCCCCACGTGAACGGCCCGTGACTGGCCACTAGCACCGCCGGATGATGCATCGGGTCCAATTTCTTGAATGTTTCCACGATGACGTGCCCGGTGTTGGCTTCGTAATCGGATTTGATTTCAGCGGGCTTCAATTGCCGCGTGCAGGGCACGTCCCCGAACCAATAATCAGCCTGCGTCGTTCCATAGGAAGCGATTCCCTTGCACGCCTGCGCCCAGGCCGTCGCGTAAAGGCTATGCGTATGCACCACGCCGCCGATTTTCGGAAACGCGCGATAAAGAATCAGGTGCGTGTCCGTGTCGGAACTCGGTTTATATTTTCCTTCGACGACTTTTCCGGTCGCCAGTGAAACCACGGACATATCGCCCGGTTTCATGCCGGCGTAAGGCACGCCGCTGGGTTTGATGACCACCAGGCCGCGCTTGCGGTCGATGCCGCTGACGTTGCCCCAGGTTTCAATCACCAGCCCGCGCGCGACCAAATCGAGATTGGCCTGGCAGACCTCGCGTTTTAAAGATTCGAGCATGTTATTTCAATTCAATGGCGACGACCGATTTGGGCGGCAGCGTGGCGGAAAAACCTCCGCTCACCATTTGAACTGCCGTAAACGGCTCCGGCTTCACGGCATTTGGATTCTCAAAGGTGTTATGTGCCGTCATTTCCGATGCGGTGAGCACTTGTCCGGAAACTGTCTTCGGCATCGCGCCTTGAATTTGACACGTCAGGCTGGCCGGGTTGTTGGGATTCAGATTGCACAATGTCACGTGAATCGCCCCGGTCGAATCAACCGATGACGACGCGCTCAAACCGGGAATCTTCTGCTCGTTCAATGCATAATCGCCGCAGGTCAATTCTTCGGGCAGCAGTTTGGCGTCATGATGCGGAACGAACATTTCGTAAACATAGTAAGTGGGAGTGACGATCATTTTTTCCTTGTCCGTGAGAATCATCGACTGGAGCACATTGATCATTTGCGCGATGTTCGACATTTTCACGCGGTCGCAATGCTGATTGAAGATGTTCAGCGTTATCGCGGCGACGAGCGCGTCGCGCAACGAATTCTGCTGGTAGAGAAATCCGGGATTTGTGCCTGGTTCCGCATCGCACCACGTGCCCCATTCATCCACCATCAGGCCGATGTGTTTTTGTGGGTCGGCTTTGTCCATTATTGCGGAGTGCCGTTCGATAAGCGCTTCCATTCCCTCGGCGCGATTGAGCGTGGAAAACCATTCATTCTCCTCGAAATCGGTGGCGGAGCCTTTCTTCGACCAATTGCCCGTCGGGATCGTGTAGTAATGCAATGAAAGC
>DASXHY010000678.1:0-4373 GCA_036488095.1 Verrucomicrobiia bacterium
GATTTTGGAGTCTTTATGACCCTCCCCATTAATCCAAACCTCAAAGACCTGCCCACGTATCAGCCGGGCCGGCCGATCGAAGAAGTCGCCCGCGAACTCGGCATGCCCGCCGCGCAGATCATAAAACTGGCTTCGAACGAAAACCCGCTCGGCCCCTCCCCCGCCGCGCTCCAGGCCATGCAGCACGTTCTCGCCAATATTAATTTGTATCCCGACGGCAACGCCTTTTATCTCAAGCACAAACTCGCCGGCAAACTCGACGTCCAGCCGGGAAACCTGATTCTTGGCAATGGCTCGAACGAAATCATTGAATTCGTCGGCCACGCCTTCATGCAACCGGGTGTCGATGTCGTCGTCTCCCAATATTGCTTCGCTGTTTATCCGTTGGTCACAAAACTTTTCGGCGCGAACCTCATCACCGTTCCCGCCGCGAATTATGGCCATGATTTGCCCGCGATGCTCAACGCCATCACGCCGCAAACGCGGGTCGTTTTCGTCGCCAATCCGAATAATCCCACCGGCACAGTGGTTTCAAAACAGGAACTCATGGATTTTGCCGGCCGGATTCCGCCGAACGTTCTCCTTGTTCTCGATGAAGCCTACATCGAATTTCTCAGTGACCCGACTGATTTCATTTCCGAAATTCGCCGCGGACAAAAGTCCAACCTGCTTCTGATGCGGACCTTTTCAAAAATCTTCGGCCTCGCCGGCCTGCGCCTCGGATACGGCATTGGAAACCCGGACCTGATCACCGCCCTCGAAAAGATCCGCCAGCCATTCAACATTAATTCCATCGCCCAGGCCGGCGCGCTCGCCGCGCTCGACGACGCCGATCACATGCGGCGCACGCGCGACAACAACGCCGCGGGCCTGAAACTCTACACCGACGCCTTCCAAAAGCTCGACCTCGAATTTGTCCCTTCCGCAGGTAATTTCATTCTCGTCCGCGTCGGCGAAGGCCAGCGGGTGTTCGAAGCCATGCAAAAGCTCGGCGTCATCGTGCGTCCAATGGGCGGCTACCAATTGCCCGAATGGATCCGCATCTCCGTCGGCACGCCGGAAGAAAACGAGCGCTGCCTCAAAACACTGAAAACTGCGTTGGCGGCAAAGTAGTGGCACGGGCGTCTCGCCCGTGAGAATCGAAACGCACGGGCGAGACGCCCGTGCCACTAAAAATAAGTTGAATCCCCCGTGAAACCGTTTACTTATCACTTTACTGAAAGCGAAAATCTAAAGTGAAACTGACTGACCTGCGCGGCATTCTCCAATACATCCCGCAATTCCGGGAAAAGACTTTCATCATCGAGGTCGACGGAGCCATCGTCACCGACGAAAATTTCGGCAACATCCTCCTCGATGTCGCCGTGCTGCGCTCGCTGAATATTCGCGTGGTCCTCGTCCACGGTGCCGCCGCGCAAATCAAGGCGCTCGGTGAGGAACGGAATCTTAAACCCTCCAATCTCGACGGCACCGGTGTCACCGATGCCGAAACCTTGCAACTCGCGCTCACCGCCGCCAACCGGCTCACGCACGAAATCCTGGAAGGTCTCGCCGCCAACGACCTTCGCGCCGCCTGCCCGAACGCGCTCATCGCCCATCCCATGGGCATCCTCCAGGGCGTGGACCAGTTGTTTACCGGCAAGGTGGAGCGCGTCGATACCGAATTGCTTCAAACGCTCCTCAACCAGGGCATCATTCCCGTGGTGCCGCCGCTCGGTTTCGATGGCGATGGCAAAACGTATCGCGTGAATTCCGATGGCGTCGCCGTCGCCGTCGCGGAAGCCTTGAAAGCGACGAAGTTGATTTTCATCACCCCGCAGGATGGGCTCGTTCACAACAACCAACTCATCCGCCAGATGCTCGTGGCTGAATTGCAAAAGCTGGTGCAGCAAAACACGTCTGGATTTTTGCCGGACGTTCTCTCCAAGGCGCAACACGCTGTTGCCGCCTGCACCGCCGGGGTTCAGCGCGTCCACGTGATCAATGGCCGAGTGGACGAAGGATTGCTTGCGGAGGTGTTTTCCAACGAAGGCATCGGCACCCTGATTTATGCCAACGAATACCAGCAGATTCGCGCCGCGAAAAAGAAGGACATTCGCGCCATCCAAATGCTGACCAAGAAAGCCGTTGAATCCGACGAACTCGTCAAGCGCACGCGCCTCGTCATCGAGAAAAATCTCGGTGACTATTACATTTTTGAAATTGATAAAAACCCGGTCGCCTGCGTCGCCTTGCACGTCTATCCCGAGCAGAGCAAGGGCGAACTCGCCTGCCTCTACGTCAATCCCTCGCACGAAAACCAGGGCATTGGCCGCAAGCTGATCCAGTTCATCGAAGCCAAGTCGAAGGAGATGAACCTAAACGAACTCATCACCCTCTCGACCCAGGCGTTCACCTATTTCCAATCTAAAGCCGGCTTCGCTGAAGGCACACCGGACGATCTGCCCCCCGCGCGCCGCGAAAAATACGACCAAAGCGGACGCAACTCGAAGGTGCTGGTCAAGAAAATGAAGTAGAGTTCGATGCGCTGCCGTAAAGTCCTGTTCATTTGCAGTCGGAACCGATGGCGCAGTCTCACCGCCGAAAAGATTTTTGACGGCATCGATGGAATTCAGGCCCGTTCGGCGGGCACGGAGCCTGGTGCTCGAATAAGAGTTTCCGCAGGACACCTCTCGTGGGCCGAACTCATTTTCGTAATGGAAAAAAAACATCTGCGCAGGCTTCAGGACAAGTTCCCGGAAGGGATCGCCGGCAAAAAAGTGATTTGCCTGCAAATAGCCGATGATTATCAATTTATGCAGCCGGAGTTAGTCGACATTCTGGAAGCAAGCGTGGCGCCTCATTTGAATGCATGAACGCGAACCCGGCTCTCCCCAATTTTCTCAATCGCGCCCGCCGGCTTGGCGTTCCCCTATCGCAATGGATGCTCGCCGTCGACGTCGGCAGCCAAACCGCCTCCCTTTTTGAAAAATCCTCTGCGCCGCTGCATCCCGGTGGCGAATATCATTTCGTAAAAACATTCCGCTGCTCCACCTCCCGCTTCGGCATCGGCCAGAGGGAAGGTTCGAATCGCACGCCGCTCGGCCTGCATCGCATCGCGGAAAAAATCGGTGACGGCTGGCCGGCCGGTACCGTTTTCAAAGCCCGCCAGCCCGTCGGCTACACGTGGAAAGGCCTACCCGACGCCAAAATCACCACTCGCATCTTTTGGCTCGACGGCCTCGAGCCTGGATTCAATCGTGGCGGCAACGTGGATTCCCACGCCCGCTATATCTATATCCACGGCACCGGCGACCAAACCACCATTGGCAAACCCGCCTCATGCGGCTGCGTTCACCTCGCCGACGCCGACATCATTCCCCTTTTCGCGAAACTTCCGAGCGGCACTTTGGTTTGGATTCAAGCAGGCGCATCGTGACGCTGCAAGGGAGCGCCGGCGTCCTCGCCGGCAAGTCTCAAACATCTCACTAACGCGCGTCAGAGCAGAGATCGGCTCGCCGCCGACCCGCCTTGTCCTACGACTTCGCGCCCTGATCAATCCACGCGCGAATCAGTCCAACCTGTTCCGGCGTGAGCGGCTTCCATGGATGCGCCGGTCCGGGCGGAGGGCCCATCGGTCCCGGCGGAGGAGTCATTTGCCCCTGCATGGGAGCGCCGGCCGCTGGCGCGTTCGTCCCGCCATTAGAGCCGCCGGCTCGCGGCGCGCGCGGCTTAGGCGGCATGTAAATTTTCCCATTGATATCCGAAACCGCGAACACCAACCGGCTCTGCTCACTATGGCCGGCCACCACAACGATGTGGTCCTTGGAGCCTTTCATCACTCCCTCCACGGTATCGAGCCGCAAGGCCGCCTTGGGCCGTTGCGCGCCGTGGCAGCGCACGCATGAATCGTCAAGAATCGGATGAATATCCTTCGCGAACGTGACGCCCTGCTGTTTGGAAACCGGCGGCAATTTGGCCGGGTCGGGCAGCGGGTCAGCGACGGCCGAAACAGCGAAGAGGGCCAACATCGTTGCGACTGAAAATTGTTTCATAGTTAAAATAGTTTGGACGGGTGAAAAGACCGCCAGAAAAAGCGGTTGGTTACAAGTTTTTTCGGTCCCAATTCCCCAGAATTGTGATAAATATCCCTAAGAGCCTGAAAATTCCTTTTCATCGTAGCAGCCGACGTGAGTCGGCTCAAATTTCATCTTCAAACCGCCAAATCGGCGAGCAGTCAAAGCCGGCTCACGCCGGCTGCTACCATTTTTCAGACAGTCTTTAAATAAACTTCCCCGGGTTCAAAATGCCACGGGGGTCCAGCGCGCGCTTCACGATGCGATGCAACTCGCGCGTTTCCTTCGGAACGGCCAGCGTCCACCACGGTTTCTTGG
>DASXHY010000682.1:0-3753 GCA_036488095.1 Verrucomicrobiia bacterium
ATTCGAGAAAACGGAAATAAACGAAAGGAAATATATGAGACGAGGTCTCATCATTGGCGCGGGGATCATTGGCGTTTTGGTGGGCATGGCGCTGGTCATGCCAGCCGTGGCGCAATATCAGCAGATAGGAGTCATGCGGAACGGCGAACCGTGGTTGTTTTTGATTGGAAGCCTGCTGACGCTGGCGGGCTGCGGTGCGGCGGTTCGCGGATTGAAAAAGAGACGAGCCTGAAAATTTACGATTGACGATTGGCGAGCGGCCGGGCTTGGAGTGCGACTCGCAAATCTCACGGCACCGAAATTTGTTTTGCGCGGAACCATCGGCAAAGCTATTTTCCTTTCGGCTTGGCCGATGGTGTAATGGTAACACAGCGCCCTTTGGAGGCGTTATTCATGGTTCGAATCCATGTCGGCCAGCCAACTCTCTCCATCTTTCCGATTTTCGATTGACCAGCCTTCGCTCAGAAGCTTCGGCCCGGCAAGCGATTTACGAATCAGAGGCGAGGAACCGGATTTTATTGCACTTCAAGGATGTAAAACTGCCTTTGGGCGTTGGGGATCAATCCATTGGTGGCAGTGATGCTGAAATTCCCGGGCGCGCTCAATGCATTGGTGGAAATCGGCGACCATTGGCTCAGCGGCAACGCCACGTTTGTGCTGGTCAGCACATAATAGGTTCCTCCCACGTATCCGTTCGTCCCGTTGAAAATCACATGCGTGCCCGAAATGCTGATGCCGGCAATCACCGGCGCGCCGGTGACGCTGAACCAGCGCAGTTTCCTGGCTGTCCCGGTCAAACCGCTCAGGATCGATGTGGCCGTGCCGCCGCCGATAGGAACGCGCCAAAGCGCCTTCGCGCCAGCGTCCGATAAATAAATTCCGCCATGAACCAGGTCCAAGTCGAGCGCGGTGCAGCGCTGGACACTGCCTGAGGCGGTGAAGAGCGTTGTCAAACCGGAGGCGTTGTAATTCACGCGCTGAATGAAGTTCGAGCCCTGCACAGGGCTGCCTGCGGTAAAATAAACCTGCTGATTTGCGACATCCAACGCGACGTCCGTGGGGGTGGAAGCTGTGTTGGTTGCCAGCGCCACGAGGCTGCTTCCGGCGATACTCATGCTCCAAATCTTTCTGGCCCCGGCATCGGCGATAAAGATTTTTGAGTTCGGCACATCCAGAGCGATGGCGGTGCAGCGCGAGACTCCGTTGCCGGCAGCGCCGGTGGCGGTGAATACCAGAGTATTGTTATTACCAGTGTAATCTATTTTCTGGATGGTGTTGCTGCTTTGGAGGGTGGAGCTGGTGGTGTAATAGATCTTTTGGTTCAGAACATCCAAGGCAAGGTCGGTAGGGAAATTGGTCAGCCCGCTTTTCACCAGTGCCAGCCCGCTGCCGTCAAGATTGGCGCTCCAGAGGGAATTGGCCGCGCCGTCCAGAAAAAACAACTTGCCGTTCAAGCCATCCACGGCCACCGCCGTGCAACGGTTTAGTTTATTTCCATCGATACCAGTGGCGGCGAGCAGCGTAGTACTGCCGCTGCCGTTGGTGGCCACGCGGTCGATCGTGTTTTGCCCGAGCGTGCTGCTGCTGGTGTTGTAATAGATAGCCCCGGCCCGTACCCGCCAGGCGGCGAGCAGGCAAAGCATCCACAAGCAACCGGTTAATACCAGCTTTCGCATTAAAAAATAATCAAGCTTCCTCAAAACCGCAGTTACGCAGAAATCAATTGCGCGACGGGTAAATACCCTGCAAAGCGATGATGAAATTGATGGTCAAATACGGCTGGACAACGGTGAATGGCTGATTGCCTCCGGCGGTTCCAATCGTGGATGGGCTCATTTGCCCAGATGATCCGGCATTGGAGTAGTTCAATGATGTTCCAGTGGATTCGATGGCGGGCAGGTTTCCGACCGGACTGGCTTGATTACCGCCGGCGCCGGTGGAATTCACAGGATGGCTATGGATCGGCATCTGGTTGAGGTTCAGCGTCACAGCTTCGGTGCCGGCCTGCTGGCCCAGGTAATAGGGTGAAAGGCCGGCTCCGTTCCCAAAATGAATCGGCACGCGGCCCTGCAAATTCGGAAGGGCAAAGTTGCTGACGCCGTCACCGCCGTAAGTAGTTCCCAGAAGGGAAAAAAGCGCGGTGTTCTGTGCAATGGACAGAAGCTGACCATTGCAAAGCGCGTAGCCTCGGGGCGCAAAATTGCCACCGAACATTCTGATCTCTCCGAGAAATGGGGTCGCCATAAATTGCCTTTTTTTATATTTTCGAGGTTGATTCCTTTAAGCGGATGCTGCGATCGCGGGCCGGTTGAATACAGTTTCGTAACGAACGCAATCCGTCTCCCGAGTCCCGATCTGGCCGACATACATTTCAAACGCTCCCAGTTTTTCATGCTCGAACCGGTAAATGGCCGGCTCGATCAATTCTTCTTTTGGGCCGCTAAAAATGAGCGAGAATTTCTCGTTCCGCGCATCAGAGGGAATGGGGCGGCCAAACGCCACGGGTGTTGGCGGCGCCAGCGGTGCTTTGAGCAGCGTCAAATCGACCGTTCGCAGGGGCGACGGACGAACCCGGAAGAGCGTATTAATTTGGCCGGCCAGCGCCGAATAGCTTATTCGATCAAGGTGCTGAATGCCCGTGTCGCGAGGGGCAGACACTTTGACAGCGCTCAGGGGAACCAAGGCAGCCGTCGCCGCGGCAGCGGAGCAATCAAATAAAAATTTACGTCGCGTAATCACCCGATGATTAGATTTTAAACCCTGTAACGTAATACCTTAGAACGGCTGGAGTATGCCGGAATTTCCCGCTCAAAGTCAAGCATTTCAAGCTTCCGACGCGGCCGCACCGGCATTTTTTTGTCGATGATTTCGGCTTGTTCCAAAATGTTTTTTGACCTAGAACGCATTTGCGCCGGTTTGAAGTGCAACAGTACGGAATCATGTCAGCCGACTCGAAAGTAATCACAGTCCGTCCCGAAACGCCGCAGGACGAAGTGTTTCTCTTCGAGTTGTATGCCAGCACGCGCCAGGAGGAATTGGATGCCTGGGGCTGGCCGCCGGAAATGCGGAGCGCCTTCCTCGCGATGCAGTTCAAGGCGAGCCAGGGTTATCACAGCGCATTTCCCGACGCAGAATTTCAAATTGTCCTGCTCAATGGCGCGAATGCCGGGAGGCTCGTTCTCCACCGCACGCGGGAGGAGTTGCTCCTCGTGGACATTGCGCTGTTGCCTCGCTATCGCAATGCCGGCATCGGCTCGGCCTTGTTACGAAAAATTTTTGGAGAAGCGGCGGCCACCAGCAGACCCCTGCGCTTGAAAGTGCTCAAGGGCAACCGCGCCGAACGGTTCTACCAAAGACTCGGTTTTAAAAAAACGGGCGAAACGGAACTCCATATTGATATGGAATGGCGAGCGCCCGAGGCTCAGGTGGCAAAATCCATCATGCCGGACGCGGTGAAAATGCCGCTGCGATACGACGTCGCGCGGCTGCAGTCGGATTTTGCCGGCATCGTCACCGATGAATTTGTGCCTCACTTCAACCAGGCGTATTACGAGGGAGATTGGAGCGCGGTTCCGCTGCGCTCCGTCGGCGGGCGCGCTGACGGGATTTATCCTGACCCAACCGCGAAAAGCGCTTTTGCCGACACGCAGCTGCTCGCCCGCTGCCCTTATATCCGGGAGGTGCTCGCGACGCTGCACTGCCCGCTGCAAGCCGTGCGGTTCCTCCGCCTCAAGTCCAGTTCCGTTATCAAGG
>DASXHY010000685.1:0-5425 GCA_036488095.1 Verrucomicrobiia bacterium
AGGCGCTGCCCTGGCTGGTCATGAACGTCCTGCCCGCGTGGCTCGCCGCGTTTGTCGTCGTCTCGATGATTTCCGGAATGTCCTCCGCCGCCAATGGCAACGCCGCCGCCGCCGGCACATTTTACGTCCGGCACATCTGCCCGCTGCTGACGGGCAAGTTCCCGAAACGCCCGGTCGTCACCGCGCGCTGGGCGCTCCTCGGCGGATTTTCCCTCTCCACCATTCTGGCGCTTTACACCGGCAACATCGTGGATTTCGTCGTCAAATTTCTCCCCCTCACCATGAGCGGCCTCGCGGTTATTATCCTGCTTGGCCGTTTCTGGAAACGCGCCACGGCGGCGGGCGCACTCGCGGCGCTCATCACGACGCCGATCGTCTCGATCATTGTCATGAAATTTTGGAACAATCCCACCCTGCCCGCGACGCTGGCCGGCCTAGTTGCTCAAATCATCGTGAGCCTGATGACGTCACCCAATCGCCGCAGCTTCGCTGAGGTTGCCGAAGAAATGACCCGCCAGCGGCAGGCTGTCGAAGACGCCGCCGGAGTCGAACAAATTTCCCACGTCCATGCCTGAACCCATTCTCTCAACAATTCAACAAACATGAAATTACTCAACGCAAAACAAATCTGTGACGTTGCCGCAGCCAAGGGATTCGGCGTGCCGGCGCTCAACAACAACGGCGGCAGCTACGACATCGGCCGCGCCATTATTGAAGCCTGCGAAGAATTGCGCTCGCCACTCATTATTCAGTGCTATGAGCCCAATCTCGAATACCGCGGCTTCGACTATGCGGGCCAGCTCATCCACTTTCTGGCCAAGGACACTACCATTCCGATGGCCATCGCCTTGGATCACGGCAAGACCCCGCAATCCATTTTTCGCGCGGTTAAAGCCGGCTTCACGCACGTCATGATCGATTACGCGGACAAGTCGCTCGAGGAAAACGTCCGCGGCACGCAGCAAATCATCGATCTCGTCCGGCCGCTCGGCCTTAGCGTCGAAGCGGAAATCGGTCATATCGTGAAAAGCTCGGACGGCGCCGCGGATGCCGCGTCAAAAACATCGGTTGAGGAAGCGAAGGAATTCGCCTCCAAAATTGATGTGGATTTGCTGGCCGTCGCGGACGGCAGCATGCACGGCATTTTCAAGGAGCAACACGGCCTTGATTTCGATTTGATCTCCAAAATCCGCTCCGCCGTCAAACCGCCCCTCGTCCAACACGGCACGTGCGGCATCTCCATGGCTGATATCAGCAAATGCGTGAAAGCGGGCATGACCAAGATTAATTTCGGCGAAGGCCTGCGCATGAATTATATCCGTTATTTCAACGAGCTTAGCAAAACCTTGAATCACGAAGACCATGTCTGGCGCATCGGCCGCGCCGCGAAGGACAAACTCAAGGAAGACATCAAAGCGATCATTCGCGCGGTAGGCTCGGAAGGCAAAGCGGACCTCATCCGTTGAACGCGCGTGCCTCGCTGAGCGAGCCGGCATAATCGCGAATCATTGGAAAATGCTCGGAACATGAAAACCTCGTTCATCTTTCGGACTGGGTTTGCCTTGGCCGTCTGCCTCTTGCAGCGGCCCGCGCTCGCGCAATCGCCCCAGTTGGCCGGCACGCCGCCGATGGGCTGGAATAGCTGGAACCACTTTCACCTGGATATTAACGACGCAGTCATCCGCGCCCAGGCCGCAGCCCTGGTGAGCAGTGGAATGAAAAGCGCCGGTTATCAATACGTGGTCATTGATGGCGGGTGGGAAGGCTTCCATGACACAAACGGCGTCTTTCATCCCGACCCGAAAAAGTTTCCGGACATGAAAGCTTTGTGCGATTACATCCACGGTCTCGGCCTCAAAGTGGGAATTCACACGAGCCCCGGCCCGACCACCTGCCGTGGGCGCGAGGCCAGTTACGGGCACGAAAAACAGGATGCCGAAACCTTCGCGCGCTGGGGAATGGATTTCGTCAAATACGACTGGTGCAGCGGCGACGAGGTTTACCGGCCCGACCAAATGCAGGACGCCTACAAAAAAATGCACGATGATCTCGTCGCCACTGGCCGGCCAATTCTCTACAGCCTTTGCCAGTATGGAATCCAGGACGTTTGGAAATGGGGCCCTTCAGTTGGCGGCCAGATGTGGCGCACTACGGGCGACATCGGCGACAACTACAATTCCATGATCGTCATCGGCTTCGCCCAAAACGGTCTCGAGAAATACGCTGGTCCCGGACATTGGAACGACCCCGACATGCTGGAAATCGGCAATGGCAAAATGACGGATGACGAATACCGAACGCAAATGAGCCTGTGGTGCATTCTCGCCGCGCCTCTTTTCGCGGGCAACGATCTCACGACAATGAGTCCCGTCACCGTCGAAACCCTGACCAACCCGGAAGCCATCGCCATCGACCAGGACCCGGCTGGTGTTCAAGGTCATCGCGTTTGGCAGGAAGGGCCCGCGCAAGCTTGGGTGAAATCGCTCGCAGACGGCAGCCAGGCCATCGCCGTGCTGAGCACTCAGAATCGCCCCATCACTGTTACGGTAAATCTAAGCACGCTCGGCCTCGGCGAAATCATCGAGGCGCGCGACCTTTGGCAGCACAAAGATCTCGGCACCATTACGCATCAACTCACCGTGCAGGTTCCTCGTCATGGCTCGGTCCTGTTGCGGGTGAAATCCGCGGCGCATAAATAACGATCGCATTCCACCGAGCCGTTGATGAATCCGTCCCCGCTCAAGTTCATTTTCTGACCGGACTGGTATCGGGCCCTACCGGCATCGTCCATTGGACCCACCAGGAATCGCCGCTGCGCTGAATCGCCGCGCCCGACGGAATTTCGCCATTCACGCGAACACTCGATGCCGCAGGCTGCTTTTCAAATGGCCCCAACCGCATCGCAACTGGTCCGAGTTCCTTGTCCGCGGAAATCTCCAGTTTCATATTTTTGCCGTCACGTTCCAGTTTATAACTCAAAACCGCCGCCTCCATCTTTCCCGATTTCTCAAAGACGATCGGATATTTGTCCACGGCAATGTTACTCCAGCCGTAGGGCAGCCGCGGACAAAACTGCAGGCGATCCGGTTGTGTGTCATCAACGCCCATCACCAGGCGCAAGGTTTTGACGATCTCCCCTTCCTGCACGCCGTTGCCGAGGTCGCCAATGCGATACCAGAATCGCCCGGTCGGATCGATTTCACAACCTTCCGGCACAATGTAAAAACCGAACTTCGGATCGTAGATTTCTTTCGCCGCCCAATTCAGCATCGTCGTCGCGTCATGCATGCGATCCAACAACAGCGCGGCTTCCGTGACAAAACCCTGCCCGTAACCCATCGCCTGCCCGTAAAATCCAAACGGCTTGTAGGTGTCGATCAATCGCTGATAGGTCGCCTCGTTCACCGCGCGCCATTCGGAATCGTTTTCCGCGAGGAAGCCCTGGAAACTCGATTGAATGATCAACGGCCCCAGCACACCGCTTTTGTGCGGCCAATCGGCGTAAGCCAGCGTCCAGACCCGGCCATATTTTGGATCATTGTCGATGTAGTGTTCGGAGATGGCTTGCCGCATTTTCCCGGCACAGTCCTGCCATTGTTCAGCGGCGTTTGTTTCGCCGATGGAATCGGCCATTTGCGCGAGGGCCTGCAACGCGTTCATGCAGATGCTGTCGGCGAAGACGGAATATCCGCCGCCGCTCGCCGCCTCGCCGGTCGTGTGAAGCAAGCCGTTGGTCGCGCCCGAAATCTCAGGATGCGCCAATTGCCACAGGACCCAATCACCCGCGGCCTTCACGTCGGGCCAGTTTGCGCGAAGCCACTCCTGGCGATTCGGAAGATGCTGCCAGAGTCTGTAAAGGAACAGCGTCGTCAGCCCGTGGCCGTCATTCTCGAACGAGCCGCGGGACGGCCGATTGATGAGTTGACCCCAATGCGGCGGCAGAACCGCGTCTTTGAACTTGAGCTTTGGATCGGTTGTGTAAAGCCGCGCCTGGCGCAGGGAATATTCGGCGCAGCGCGTGGCATCGTCCAGGTAGCCGGCTGCGGTTAGTTCCTCAACGCTGGGACCCATATCGCGCGAAAAAGACGCGTCATAGTAGCGTCCCAAATTCGTGCGATAGAATCCGACCCCGGTGTAACAACCCCACGACGGCGCGTCCCTGGTCGAGGTGTGATACATTCCGTTCGCGTCAATCTTGTTCGCGATGTCCTGAACATTGTGACGATATACATTGGCCAGAATTTCCGCGAAGATCGTTCCCTGGAAAGAAATGTCCGGGCCGGAATATCCCGGCGGCGTTGACCTTGCCACGTGGCCGGCATAATCCGCATCGCTGCTATAGAGCGCGCCGCGCAGATTGTTCAATCGACGCTCAGTCCCTTTCTCGTCTTCACCCTCCGGCCGTAGCGCTTTGGTCCGGACAAATTCCTGGAACTCTTTGGAAAAATCGCCGGGCGTCAGCGCTTTCGCATTGGCAATGCCATTCGTTTGCGCCGATTCAACCGTAATGCCGGCAATGAGCAGCGTCCCTCTCTTTGCCGACGCATTCTCAACCGTGATGCTTCGAATCGGCGCCGGTTTCGGGACAATCACCGCGACATAATTGCCGTCCTCAACCGGCTTCGGCGGATAAAGCCGCAACGCCGAGGCGAGCGCTTTCTGAAGCGGCACGTCGGTCGGAAACGGTTCCTGATAATCATAAAACGCCCGCCCCCACCACACGCCTTCTCCCAAAATGAGTGGAAAAACCTGCGACGAACCATCCGCATAGTTAAGTCGAATTTGCCCGACTTGCTCGCCGACAAAAAACCGCGCCGATTGGTCCCGGGCTTCGGCCCAACCGCGTGCGGGAGTCGCCGGCCGGATGAGCGACGACCGCGAGCGAAACGTCGGATCGTCCAACTGCGCACGGTCCGGCAGTTTGTCGGCATCGGTCATTCCCAGGAGAAAAATCCGCTTTACCGCCACACCTATATTCACCTGAGCCGAACCGGCGTTCGCGAGAGGCAGAATTTCTTCCACGAACGGAACACCATGGCGGCTCACGACCTTGCCGTGAGATTCTCCGCCGGCGTTTCCGGCCAACGGCAGCGCGAAATACTTTTCCGCGCTCTTTTCCTGGCCAATGGCCGATGGGGCAAATGTCAACTGCCAGGCGGCCGCAAACACAACCGCCGCCCAGACACTCAATGCCTTCGTCACAAAAGCACGTCGTTCATTCACGAGCTTCCATCTGGTTCGAGCCAATCCGGAAATGGCCTTCGATGGTGTCGCCGCGCTTCAGCGTCAAATAATAATCTGGAACAATGGGCTTGCTGATGTCGTCCGGCGGGCTGACCTGTTGATTCACGAACAGCGCGTAACCCTGTCCCTTTTCCGCAATGCCAGCCCGGCAATGAAAACGCTGCGTCCGGTCGAACTCCGC
>DASXHY010000004.1:0-2024 GCA_036488095.1 Verrucomicrobiia bacterium
GAAGCTGAAAAAGTTTTTGCACGGGCGCGAGCAGATGGCCAAAGGCGAACTGCCGCTCGATTGGTCCGCCGCCGAAGCGCTGGCGTTTGCCAGCCTGGCGGCGCAGGACGTTCGCATCCGAATGAGCGGCCAGGACAGCGAGCGCGGGACGTTCAGTCATCGGCACGCGGTGCTGCACGATTACGAGACGGGCGAGAAATATTTTTCGCTCCAGCATGTCCCCGGGAGCACGGCGCCCATCGACATTATCAATAGTCCGTTGAGCGAAACGGGCGTGCTGGGGTTTGAATACGGTTACAGCCTCGCCTGCCCGGATGCGCTGGTGCTGTGGGAGGCGCAGTTTGGTGATTTCTGGAATGTGGCGCAGCCAATCGTGGACCAATTCATCGCAAGCGGCGAAGACAAGTGGCAGCAACTGAGCGGGCTGGTGCTGCTGCTGCCGCACGGGTTCGAGGGCGCGGGGCCGGAGCATTCCAGTGCGCGGCTGGAACGGTTTCTGTGGCTGGCGGCGGAGGACAATATCCAAGTGGTTTATCCCACGACGCCCGCTCAATACTTTCATTGTTTGCGCAGGCAGGCTTTGCGTTCGTGGCGCAAGCCGCTGGCGGTAATGACTCCCAAAAGCTTGTTGCGTCATCCCAAGGTGATTTCGTCGCTGGACGAATTGAGCAGTGGCGGATTTCAAAGAGTTTTGCCGGACACCACCGTTTCGGCGCGCGAGGTCAAACGCATCCTGCTGTGTTCGGGCAAGGTTTATTACGACCTGGCGCAGCATCGCGAAGAAACCAAGCGCGAGGATGTGGCGATAATCCGCCTGGAGCAATTGTATCCGCTGCGGCACGAATTGTTGGAACGCGCGCTGGAGAATTATCGCGAGGGAGCGCCGGTCTTTTGGGTGCAGGAAGAGCCGGCGAACATGGGCGCGTGGAATTTCATGCGGATTCAGTTTGGTGAAAAATTATTCGGCCGATTTCCTTTTAATGGGATTGCGCGGGAAATCTCCGCAACCCCGGCGACGGGGTCAGCCAAGCGCCACAAACAAGAGCAAACGGAAATCATTCAGCGGGCGTTTGGAGAGAAAGCATAATTTATGGCTATTGAATTAAAGGTCCCGGAAATCGGCGAGTCGATCACGGAAGTTGAAATCGGCGGCTGGCTCAAGAAAGCGGGCGAGCCGGTGCAGAAAGACGAGGCGGTGGTCACGCTGGAAAGTGAAAAGGCAACGGTGGAACTCCCCTCGCCTGCTGTGGGAACGCTCGGGAAAGTTTTAAAGCAAAAGGGTGACACGGCAAAAATCGGCGAAGTGATTGCGTATCTGGAAGAGACAAAAGCTGACGGGGAGAAAAAGCCGGAGAAAGCTCCTGAGGCGAAATCGACGGAAAAAGCCGCGCCCAAAAAAACGGAGCCGGAGGAGAAAAAGCCCGAAGTCAAAAACGAGGAAGAGCCGGCGGCGCCGCGACCGACTCAGGTGCGGGCGGCGCAGGATAAACCGCGCAGCGAGAGATTGCGCGAGGCTCAAGATGCGGAAGAAATGATGGCGGTGGCGGAACCGAAAGCCGCACCCGGCCAACCCGCCAAATCTACGCCTCAACGGGCCGGCCGGGAGGCCGGCGCTTCGGGGCGGCAGGAGGAGGTTGTGCCGATGAGCAAGTTACGCCGCACCGTCGCGGAACGGCTCGTCGAAGCGCACCGCAACGCGGCCTTGCTCACGACGTTCAATGAGATTGATATGTCGAGCGTGCAGGCGCTTCGCAAGGAGCACGGCGAAGTGTTCCAGAAGAGATACAATGTGAAGCTGGGCTTCATGTCGTTTTTTGTGAAGGCCACGATTGATGGGCTGAAGCAATTTCCCGCCATCAATGCAGAAGTGCGCGGGACGGATGTCATTTATCACAACTATTTTGATATTGGCGTGGCGATTGGCAGCGGTAGGGGGCTGGTCGTGCCGGTGCTGCGCAATGCGGAGCGGATGAGTTTTGCGGAAATTGAAATGGCCATCGGCGATTTCGGGCGGCGCGCGCAGG
>DASXHY010000035.1:0-16891 GCA_036488095.1 Verrucomicrobiia bacterium
TCCGCCTCGCCGTCGCCCACGACGCAAGCGACGAGCAAATTGGGATTATCGAACGCGGCGCCGAACGCGTGCGAGAGGGAATAACCCAATTCGCCGCCTTCGTGAATGGAGCCGGGCGTCTCCGGCGCGACATGGCTGGGAATCCCGCCGGGGAAAGAGAATTGTTTGAACAACCGCTTCATCCCCTCCTCATCCTGCGAGATGTTCGGATAAACTTCGCTATACGTGCCCTCGAGATAAGTATTGGCGACGAGTCCCGGACCGCCGTGGCCGGGACCGGTGACGTAAATGGCGTCGAGATCGCGTTCCTTGATGGCGCGATTCAAGTGGACATAAATGAAATTCAGGCCGGGCGTGGTGCCCCAATGGCCGAGCAGGCGCGGCTTGATGTGCGCGAGCGTGAGCGGCTTTTTGAGCAGCGGATTGTCGTAGAGATAAATCTGGCCTACAGAAAGGTAGTTCGCGGCGCGCCAGTAGGCGTCCATTTTGCGCAACAAATCCGGGGCGAGCGTTTTTGCTTTTGATTTCATGTGGTCACTTTCCTTTTGCGTTCGCGCCGATGACACGGCACACGGAGCGCGCGATCATGAGTTCTTCGTCGGTGCGGATGATGCGGACGTCCACGCGGCTGCTGGTGCTGGAAATTACGTCCGCGTCGGCGCTGTTGCGCGAAGCGTCCAGTTCGATGCCGAGAAATTCGAGCCCTTCGCAAATGCGGGCGCGGACGGGCGCGGCGTGTTCGCCGATGCCGCCGGCAAAAACCAACGTGTCGAGACCGCCCAGCGCTGCGGCATAAGCGCCAATCCATTTCTTCGCCTGATAACAAAACAGCGCCACAGCTTCCGCCGCGCGAACATCCTCGGATTCGCGCGCGAGCAAGTCGCGCATGTCGGGGCTGATCTCGGACACGCCGAGCAGGCCCGACTCGCGATTCACCATTTCATCGAATTGCCCGGGGGTCATTTTTTCGCTGCGCGCCAGGAACGTGACCAACCCGGGATCCAGATCTCCCGAGCGCGTGCTCATCACCAGGCCGGCGGCGGGAGTAAAGGCCATGGTGGTATCGACGCTTTTTCCATCGTGCACGGCGGCCATGCTCGCGCCGTTGCCGAGATGGGCAAGAATCACGCGGCCCTTCGCCGCGCGCGGACCCGCCAGGCGCTCGAGTTCCTGCACGAGATAGGTGTAGGACAAACCGTGAAATCCGTAGCGTTCGACGCCTTTCGCGGCATAGCGGCGGGGAATGGGAAGCAACTTCGCCACCCGCGGCATGTCGCGATGAAAGGCAGTATCGAAACATGCGATTTGCGGCGTGCCGGGAAATTTTTTGGCGAAACCCTCCATGAGTGCGATTTCGGCTGGAAGATGGTTCGGATCAAAAGAGCGAATGCGGCGCAATTCGGCGAGCATCGTGCCGTCGACAATTTGCGGCTCGCGATAGCGCGGTCCGCCGTGAACGACGCGATGACCGACGGCGTTGAAATCCGCGTGTCCCGCCATTTCTCGCAAACGCCGAAGCAGATAGTCCATGGCACCGGCGTGATTTGGCGCCGGGATTTCGACACGTTCGATTTGCCGGGCATCGCCGCCTTTGAGCGTGAAGGTCGCGGCGGGCAATCCGATCCGGTCGATGGCCCCGGAAAAGCTTCGCACGAGCGGCTCCGCATCCTTGAACAAGGCGAACTTGAGGCTGGAGGAACCGGCATTCAGGGCGAGCACAAGCCGCGCGCCGCGCGCTTGTTGGGTTGCGCGATTTGGCGGCGACGAGGTCTGGCTGGTGGCTGGTTTGCTCATCCGTTGCCAATTATTTACCGGCGGCGACCTCACCGTTCAGGATCGGATTGCGCCAGCCGACGGGTGGCCCGATTCGTTGGACCTCGTCCGGTCCCCAACTGCCGGGGTCGTATTCGAAAACCGGCGTGCCAGCCTTCAACGCCGGGTCCACGATGCGCCACGCTTCTTCGACGTAATCTTCACGGGCAAACAGCGTGGCATCTCCGCACATCGCGTCGCCCAGCACGCGTTCGTATGCGTCCATTTCCTTCGCGGAGGGATGGCGGGCGATGAGAAGTTCGGAAAGTTCGCTTTTCGTTTCTTCCGTGGGCGAAGTCACGTTGAGGCCAAACGCCAGCACGACATCCGGGCTGATGCGCATGCGAATATAATTCGGCTGGAGATTGTAGTGTTTGTACATCGTGGGCGGAAGGCGCAGATGCACTTGAATTTCGGTGCACGTGACCGCAAGGGATTTTCCGGCGCGGATATAAACCGGCACTCCGCGCCAGCGCCACGAGTCGATGTGCAGTTTGAGCGCGGCGAACGTTTCCACTTTCGAATCGGGCGCGACGCCGGGCTCCTGCCGGTAGCCGCGAAACTGGCCCCGCACGAGATTTTTCGGATCAACCGGCGTGATGGCTTTGAGAACTTTTACCTTTTCGTCGCGGATGGATTCGCTGTCGGTGCGGACGGGCGGCTCCATGGTCAGGTTGGCGAGCACCTGGAAAAGATGATTTTGGACGACGTCGCGCACGGTGCCGACCTGCTCATAAAATGCGCCTCGGCCCTGGACGCCGAAATTCTCGGCCATCGTAATTTGGATGCATTCGACGTGCTCGCGATTCCAGAACGGTTCAAAGATGGAATTGGCAAAGCGGAAGAACAACATGCTGTGCACCGGCTGCTTGCCGAGATAATGGTCGATGCGAAAAATCGAGCGCTCATCAAACGTTTTCAGCAGGATTTGATTCAGCGCACGGGCGGAGGCGAGGTCGCGGCCGAAGGGTTTTTCAATGATGACGCGCGCGTGATGGGTGGAACCGGTTTTGGCGAGTTGCTCCACGACGGTAGCGAACGCGGAAGGCGGAATTGCGAGATAATGCGCGGGGCGTTGCGCGGAACCGAGCTCGCGTTTGAGTGTTTCGAAAGTCGCGATGTCGTTGTAGTCGCCGTCCACGTAGCGCAGCAACTTGCTTAATTTATCGAACGCTTCGGGGTCGATTCCGCCGTGTTTTTCCACGCTGTCTTTGGCCCGCGCCTTGAATTGGTCGAGATTCCAGCCCGCCTTGGCCACGCCGATCACCGGCACATCGAGATGGCCTCGTTTCACCATCGCCTGGAGCGCGGGAAAAATCTTTTTATAGGCCAAATCTCCGGTGGCGCCGAAAAACACGAGGGCATCGGAATGATTGTTCATGGAGTTTACTTTGAAGGTTTTTCCAGGTGGCCGCCGAAGCCAAACCGCATTGCGGAAAGAATTTTATCCTGAAAATCAGCTTCGCCGCGCGAGGCAAAGCGCTCGTAGAGCGCGGTGGTCAACACCGGGACCGGCACGCCCTCATCGATGGCGGCTTTGATCGTCCAACGCCCTTCGCCGGAATCCGAAACGCGCCCGGCGAATTGCGAAAGATTCGGATCCTCCACCATGGCGCTCGCCGTCAGGTCCAGCAGCCAGGAGGCGATGACGCTGCCGCGACGCCATACTTCGGTGATGTCGGCCAGATTCAGTTCATACTGATAATTCTCCGGATGGCGCAGCGGAGTAGTTTCGGCATCGGCAGTGTTTTGCTGTTTTCCGATCGACGCGGCTTTCAGCACGCCGAGGCCTTCGGCGTAAGCGGCCATGAGGCCGTATTCGATGCCGTTGTGGACCATCTTGACGAAATGGCCCGCGCCGTTGGGGCCGCAATGTAAATAACCTTGTTCGGCCGTGCCGCCGGATTTTTCACGGCCTGGCGTGCGCGGAATATTACCAATCCCGGGAGCGAGCGTGGTGAAAATGGGGTCGAGTCGTTGCACCACTTCTTTTTCGCCGCCGATCATCATGCAATAACCGCGTTCCAATCCCCACACGCCGCCGCTGGTTCCGACATCGAGATAATGAATTTTCTTCGGCGCGAGTTCCTTCGCGCGGCGGATATCATCGATGTAATAGGAATTTCCGCCGTCAATAATTGCATCGCCTGGCTCGAGCACCGGCAGCAATTCGGCAATGGTCTGGTCCACGACGGCGGCAGGAACCATCAGCCAGATGGCGCGCGGTCTATTTAATTTCTTCGCCAGGTCGGCAAAGGATGACGCGCCCACGGCCCCTTCTTTAGCCATGGCATCAACGGCTTTTGAAGAGACATCGAAGGCGACGCACGGATGGCCGTCGCGGAGCAGGCGTCGAACCATGTTGGCGCCCATGCGACCCAAGCCGACCATTCCGAGCTGTGTTGGCGATTGCGTTTTCATAAAAATTATTCCGAGGTGTTAGCGTTTTTGTTTCAGCTTGCGATAACGGCGAATGAGATTGTTGGTGGAAGTGTCGTGCTTCAATTTCGGCGGCGTCTTGCTTTGCAACTCGGGGATGATGCGCTGGGCAAGCACCTTGCCCAGTTCCACGCCCCATTGATCGAAGGAATCAATGTTCCAAATGACCCCTTGCGTGAAAACGCTGTGCTCATACAAAGCGATCAGCCTGCCGAGAACTTCGGGTGTCAGGCGGTCGGCGAGGATCATATTGGAAGGGCGGTTGCCTTCGAAAACGCGATGCGGCACGAGCCACGCGGGCGTGCCTTCGGCTTTGACTTCGGCGGCGGTTTTTCCGAAGGCGAGCGCTTCGGCCTGGGCAAAAACATTCGCCAGCAGAATGTCGTGATGCGGCCCGAGCGGGGTGAGCGCGCGACCGAACGCGATGAAATCGCACGGGACCAGCCGCGTGCCCTGATGGATCAATTGATAGAAGGAATGCTGGCCGTTCGTGCCCGGCTCGCCCCAATAAATCGGGCTGGTCTGGTAATCCACCTGTTTTCCGTCCAGCGTCACGTGCTTGCCGTTGCTTTCCATGGTCAACTGCTGGAGGTAGGCGGGGAAACGCTTCAGATATTGTTCGTATGGCAGGACCGCGACAGTGTTCGCGCCCAGAAAATCGTTGTTCCAAATCGCGAGGAGCGCCATCAGCACGGGCAAGTTTTTGTCAAAAGGCGCGGTGCGAAAATGCTCGTCCATTTCATGAAAGCCCTGGAGCATTTTGCGAAAGTTTTCCGGGCCCACGGCCAGCATGGTGGAAAGGCCAATGGCGGAATCCATCGAGTATCGTCCGCCGACCCAGTCCCAGAAACCGAACATGTTGGCGGTATCGATGCCGAAGGCGGCGACCTTTTCGGCGTTGGTGGAAACAGCCACGAAATGTTTCGCCACGGCCTTTTCATTGCCGCCCAATCCCTTGAGCAACCACGCGCGCGCGCTTTGGGCATTGGTCATCGTTTCGAGCGTGGTGAACGTTTTGGACGAAACGATGAAGAGTGTCTCGGCGGGATCCAAATCCTGCGTGGCTTCGACGAAATCGATTCCGTCCACATTGGAGACGAACCGGAAAGTCATCGAACGGTCGGAATAATGTTTCAGCGCCTCATAAGCCATCACCGGGCCGAGATCCGAGCCGCCGATGCCGATATTGACGACATTGCGAATGCGCTTGCCGGTAAAACCTTTCCACGCGCCGCTGCGAACGCGCCGCGAGAACGCGGTCATCTTGTCGAGCACAGCGTGGACTTCCGGCACGACGTTTTTTCCATCCACGATAATGGATGCGTTGCGCGGGGCGCGGAGGGCCACGTGCAGCACGGCGCGATTTTCCGTAATGTTGATTTTCTCGCCGCGAAACATGGCCTGGATTCGCGCCTTCAAATCGCAGTCCTTCGCGAGAGAGATCAACAACCGGAGCGTTTCGTTCGTGATCCGGTTTTTTGAAAAATCCAGAAAGAGGCCGGCAGCCTCGACGTTCATGCGCGTGCCGCGGTCGGGATCGGCGGCAAAAAGTTTTCGGAGATGAAGCCGCTGGATTTTCTTTTGGTGGGCGCCCAGCGCTTTCCAGGTTTTCCGCTGGGTCAATGGTTTGTTGTTCAAGTTCATTTTATTGTTTCCTTCTCGGGCCAAATCGAATTTTTGCAACTTATTTCGGACGCCATCTGCCGGGAAGGGAATTTTTCCGGGCAATAGTTCTCTCCCTCAACGAAATTCTCCCATGAACGGTGTGGCTGTTTCCGGCGACTCCCAAAAGCCGCTTCTCGAATTTCCTGACCTTACCGCCGTCGCAGAATCTTCACACGAGTCCGGGCTATGTCAACCACCGGCGCTTTCACAATACGCCGGGCACCATCAGGCGGTCTGCTGTCCATTCACATGAGCCGTGTCATTCCACAGCCGGATCACCGGTTGGGATGGACTATTTTCGAATCCAAGAATACTGACGCTGGCGGTGCTCAAGGTGAAAAATCTTCCACCGGCGGGTTCGATCCCGAGAAAACGCGCGGCCAGCACCCGCAAGAAATGCCCACTCGAAAAAATCAACACGTCGCCGTTCACGGCGCGCACGCGGCCCAGCACCCTATCAGCGCGGGCGCCAACCTGCGCTACCGTCTCGCCGCCGGGGCAACCGTCGCGGAACAATTGCCATCGCGGAGCTTCCGCGTGAATTTCCGCGGTGCGGCGGCCTTCGTATTTGCCGTAATTCCATTCAACCAGGTCGGCGTCCTTTTCGGCAACCGCGCCGAAACCGGCCAGTTCGGCGGTGTGAGCGGCGCGTTGCAAGGGGCTAGTGAACACTTTCGCAAACGACAGGCCGGCGAGCCGTTTTCCCAATTGCCGTGCCTCGAGTTCCCCCGCGGCGGTGAGAGGCAAATCGGTGAGACCCGTGTGCTGTCCACTGCGGCTCCAGGCAGTCTCGCCGTGGCGCGCCAAATAAATCATGGGGAGATGTTCAGGCATGCGGAAGAGTAGATTAAGTTTGTGAGCTTGTTCAAGCGGCTGTTCGTGGAACGTATTGCGTGTTGCGTGTTGCGTGAATTTGGCGCACGGCGTTCTTTTTTCTGTTCTTCTTTTTTTCTTGGGTAATCGAGAGATTACAGCATATTCATTCGTCACTTTTGAGTGAATCCCGAATGTCGATGTCAAACCGCTCGTGTCACGCAATCAACGTTCTGCTTTTCGCCAGAGCCTGCATCCCGTCGCGGGCAATCCGATGAAGCCGCCGCGAAAAATTCTGGCCATCCAGTTCAAGTCATTGGGCGATGCCATCATGGTGATTCCGTCGCTGGAAGCCATCCGCAAGCACTACCCGGACTGCGAATTGCACGCGCTGGTGCCTGACAGCAGCGCGCCGCTGTTTCAGCATCATCCCGCTTTGACCAAGGTCTGGGTTTTGCCGCGGGTCCGCGGCCGGGCGCGGATAAAAAATAGCTGGCCGGTTTTGCGCGCGGTGCGGGCGGAGCGGTTTGACCGGTCGGTGGATTTTTGCGGCAACGATCGCGGCGCCATCCTGAGCCTGTTGAGCGGCGCGCCGGTGCGACTGGGCGTTTTCCAACCCGGCGGATTCTTTGGGCGGCGATTTTGCTACACGCGCGCCATCCCAGCCGCGCCGCAGGACCGCCATGAGACACTGCGACTGGCGCATATTTTGTCCGCCTGGGACATCCCGACGCCGGCGGCGTTAAAACTTTCGCTGTTCACCGATCCGTCCCTTCAACCGCCCGCGCGCGCGCTCGTGCCGAACGGCTCGATTATTTGCCACACCGGCGCGGCCCAATCGAAAAAGGAATGGCCGATTGAGCACTGGGCGGCGCTGCATCGCATCGCGACGGCGGCGGGTCTCCAACTGGTTTTCAGCCGGGGCGTCGGACGACGTGAAGAAAATTCCCTGGAACGTCTGAAAAAAATTTTACCGGAGGCGAAAATACTTCCGCCGCTCAACATCGCGGAATTCATCGCGGTCATCAAGGAATCGCGCGGGGTGATTTCCAATGACACGGGGCCGATGCATTTCGCCGCGGCGTTGGGCGTGCCAATGGTCGCCTTATTCGGCCCGACTTCAGTGCTCAAATGGGCACCGCTGAGCGATCGGGTGCGAATCCTGCGCGCGGAAGGCTGCACATGTCGTCGGACGGTCCATGATTGCGAAAGCGCGGTGCATTGCATGACGCGGATCGTGCCGGAAACGGTTTTTCAAAGTCTTGTGGAAGTGCTCCGCACGCGACATCGTTGATCCTGGCGTCATATTCAGCGACTCCCACCGGCATGGTGAATTTTTTATAACTAGAGCGTTTTAAATAAAACTGTAGCCCTTTATTCTCTGCCGGCACCAAGACTGTTGGAATCCGTTAACTCTTATTTTTATCTCGAGAAAAAAGATGAGCCTCCCTATTTTCCCGACATCAAATAGGGAGGCTCGATTTTAATATTCGGTATGTCGTTTTGTCGATAGAAATCTTTGAAGGATCAGCTTTTGATGGGGAAAGCGGCTACAGTTTTTCTAAAAATGCTCTAGCTTCTGATCCGGTCGGTTGAGGTTGGGTTCAAATTGATATTTTCGGCCACGTTCAGCGCGATTTTCCCGCGCGTTCCACCTTCCTGAGCGCGGGTGTAGGCGTCCCTCGCGCCGGACAAAGGGTAAACGGCTTCGACAAAAACGCGCAGTTCGCCGGAGTCGATCATGCGGCCAATCTGCGCGAGTTGCGGTCCATCCGCGCGAACGAGCATGAACGCTTCGCGAGAGCGTTGATCGGGGGCTGTTTTCGTGCTTGCGATGGTGACGAGCTTGCCGGAAGGCTTGAGCACGCTCCAGGAGCGTTGCAGCGTTTCGCCGCCGACGCCGTCGAACACAACATCGACATCGCAAATCACGTCTTCAAATCGAGTGGCGTGGTAATCGATGACTTTGTCGGCGCCGAGCGCGCGAACAAACTCGATATTTGCAGCGGAAGCCGTAGCGGTCACGTGCGCGCCGCGCCAGCGGGCCAATTGCACGGCAAAGCTCCCCACCCCGCCGGCTGCGCCGTGGATTAAGACGCGTTGACCGCGTTTCAGTTGCGCTTTTTCGATAAGCCCCTGCCATGCGGTCAGCGCGGATATCGGCACCACCGCCGCTTCGGCGTGATCCAGTGATTTCGGTTTCGGCGCCAGATTTGCGGCCGAGGCAACGCAGTATTCGGCCTGGGCCCCATTGATGAACCAATCGTTCAATCCGAAAACTTCCTCACCGACGGGCAGGTCGCGCACGCGCGCGCCCACCGATTCGACCACACCGGAGAATTCGTGGCTCAACACAATCGGAAACGGGCGCGGTTCGCCGGAAGGCTGGCTGAAAGTTGGAACCCAGTGAAGCTCGGTCGGCATCACGGCGGTGGCATAAACTTTGATCAACACCTCGTCCGCGTTCGGACTCGGCCGTGGAATTTCCCCCAGGGTCAAAGCTTCAGGTCCGGATTTTTTTCCGAGATAGATCGCATTCATTCAGCGGATTCATTCAACGCGGCGAACAGCGAAGCGGCGTCGAACTCGCCATCGTAGCGCTGGCCGTTGATGAAAAATGTTGGGGTGCCGTTCACATCGTTTCGAGCGCCGCCGCGAAAATCCTCCTGTATGCGCGCCGCGTGCGCGCCATTGAGCACTTCATGCATCAGGCGTTTTGCATCGAGACCGAGGTCTTCGGCATATTGTTTAAGATCGTCGTCTTCGAGCGCGTTTTGATTTTCAAAAAGCGTGTCGTGCATTTCCCAAAAACGGCCCTGCGCTCCGGCGGCTTCGGCAGCTTCAGCGGCATGTTCCGCGTAGGGATGCATGTTGCTGAGAGGAAAATTACGAAAGGCAAAACACAGGCGGTCGCCAAGGCGTTCCTGGACAGCTTTGACAATTGGGTGCGCGTCGCCGCAATACGGACATTGATAATCGCCGTACTCAACCAGCGCGATTGGCGCATCGATCGGCCCCTGGATGTGGTCGCGTCCCGCGATGGGCCGGGTGGATTTGGAAGTCACGGTGCTCATATTATGTTTCGTTTTTCTTAAGTTGTTCGAGGGCCGAAATAATCCCCGCGGCGCCGGGGTTCACGCCGACCGGCGAAACGTAGCTCCAATGAACCGTCCCTTGCGCGTCGATTACGAAAAGCGCGCGTTCGCTGGTGCCGTCGCTTTCGCGATACACGCCATAGAGCCGGGCTATTTCTCCCTTCGGTTCGAAATCAGCAAGCAAGGGGAAATGCAATTTGCGGTCGCGCGAAAACGCCGCATGACACCAGGCGCTGTCCACGGAAATGCCGATGATCTCGGCGTCGAGCGCCTGAAACTCGGAAAGCAATTCGTTGTAGAGCGCCATTTGGTCGCCGCAGACGGGACTCCAATCCGCGGGATAAAAAGCGAGGACCACGGGCCTTCCGCGAAATTCGCTCAAGCGCACGGTTTGGTCGGGCGTGCTGCGAAGGCCGAAAGCCGGCGCGGGCGTTCCCGGTGGCAGCGCCTTGGAACCGCGCATTGGCGAGGCGGCGAGCGAAGTCACTTTGGCGCCAGTAATCATAAGGATGCGGGAGGTTTATTTCGACGCTGGGCTTCCGTGTTTGTTTTTCGAGGTCCGTTTTTCATTTGATTGGTCCTCTACGTTCGATTGCGATGCCTGACGGGTCAAGCGGGAAACATTTCGGACGCGCCAGCCGCTTACGGGTTCAGCAAGGGTTTGATTTCCTTTTCAAAGTCGTCTTTGTCCGCACCCCCGACATGCTGTTTCACGATCTGGCCATTCCGATCAATGATGAACGTCGTCGGCAGGGCTTCGATTTCGCCGAACGTCTTAACGGTTTTGTCGTCCGCCATGACCACGGTGTAATTCATTCCTAGCTCCTTCATGAATTTTTTCACCACATCCGGCCCGTCCTGGTCTTCGGAGACACCAATGACAACCAGTCCTTTTTTCGCGTATTCCTGTCGCAAGGCGATGAATCCGGGAATTTCCTCGCGGCAAGGCGGACACCAGGTCGCCCAAAAATCCAAAATCACTACCTTGCCCTTAAAGTCAGAGGAGCGAATGGTTTTGCCATCGAGAGTTTTAAATTGCCATTCCGGCGCAGGCTGGTGCGACGGAGCTGTATTGGATTCGGCTGACTGATTTTTCGCAAACAGCATGGTTGCCGCGCAAACCGCTGCCAAAGCGGAAATGGCCATTACAGATTTCAAATTTCCTGGTTTCATAATTGTACAATCGACAGACGCAACGTTTTGTTTCATGAACGCCTCCGCGCGTGCATGGAGTTTTGTCGTTTTCAACGGCGAAACCTTACATGTCCGAGCCAACTATTATAGGCCCACTCCGCTTGTGGCATAAGTTTGCATACATTCGCGATGTTGGAAGGGCACGAGGCGGCGGGTGTGGACTCATCAGTCGGAGGTCGAATCACAATTTCCATAAATTCGTGCTATCCAATAAAAGAAACGGTGTTCACACTGAGAAGCTAACAAAGGGTGTAATGGCAACAACCTCCTGAATTGGGGGTTTTGAGGGGGAAAGCAAATGCATAAACATGCGATTACGCGCCGGCCCCGGTTTGCGTTATTTTTGTCGCCCAGAAATGAAAACAGGTATTGCTAAAGCCAGGTCCCCTGGGAATTGCGCGCGCCAGCGTTTCATTCCCGGTGCGCTCGTTGCTGTCATTTTTTGCGCGGCAATGCACGTCTTTGCCGGGAACACGGACAACGGCTTCTGGCAGCGGCAAAGCATTTACCAAATCATCACCGACCGTTTTTTCAACGGCGATCCTTCGAATGACAATGCGGATGGAAATTTCGATCCGGCTGGTCACGGAGGCACTTCGGTTCACGGCGGCGATTTTAAAGGCATTGAAGAAAAATTGGATTACGTCAAATCGCTGGGGGCGACGGCGATCTGGATCTCGCCGGTGGTGTTGAATGTGCGCGGTGAATTTCACGGTTACGCCGCACTGGATTTTTACAAGGTGGACCCGCATTGGGGCACGATGGCGGACCTGAAGCACCTCGTGCAGGCGGCGCACGCGCGCGGCATCCTGGTCATCGACGACATCGTGGTGAATCACGGGGGCAACCTGGTTGACAGCGGCGATGCCGGCTATCCGAAATTCAAATATCCGCCGGACGGGTATCAGTTGCGGTTTCATGATCCGGCACGGCAATATCCACCGCCGTTTGACCTCAACGCGAACAATCCCGCGCTCACGAATCTGTTTCACAACAACGGATTTATTCAAAATTACGAGGACACCACGCAGCTTGAATCCGGCGAATTGATGAGCCTCGATGATTTTCGGACGGAGACGCCCTACGTGCGGGAGCAGATGACGAAGATTTATGAATATTGGATCGAGCAGGCGGGTTTCGACGGCTTTCGCATCGATACGGTAAAGCACGTTGAAATGGGATTCTGGCAGCAATGGTGCCCGGCCATTCGCGATTTCGCCGCGGCGCACGGCAACAGGAATTTTTTCATGTTCGGCGAAGTGCCGCATAATTCCGACGCGAAATGCGGCTCTTACACCGGAACGATTGGCGGGGGAAATTTCAAGTTGGATTCGGTATTGGATTACACGCTCTATTTCAAAATCAATTCCATCTTTGCCGAAGCAAACGCCGGCACAAAACCACTCGCGGACCATTCCCAGGCGCTGGCGGCAAATTACGATCCAACGGCGCAGAATCGATTGGTGACGTTTCTCGACAATCACGATCAGCCGAGATTTTTGAGCCTCCAGGGCGCGACGACCGAGCGGCTCAAGGTGGCGCTGACTTTTCTCTACACGACGCGCGGCGTGCCGTGTTTGTATTATGGAACCGAGCAGGGTTTCAACGGCCGCAAGGACCCCTGGGACCGCGAGGACATGTTCGCGGGACAATTCGAATGGGGACCGTCGCGCGGCGACAACTTCAACCTGACACATCCATTGTTTCAATTGGTGGCGAAGTTGAATAATCTGCGGCGGCTTTACCCGGCGCTGCAAACGGGCGACCAGTCCAATTTATGGAGCAATGCCAACGGTCCCGGTTTATTCGCCTACACGCGGCGGCTGGGCGCACAGGAAGTTTTTGTGGTTTTTAACACCGCCAATACAAACGAAACGCTGCCGCCCTGCCCCACGATGTTTCCGGCGGGAACGAAAATGTGCAACACACTTGATGAAACAGAAATTGCGACCGTGCGCGCCGACGGGAAATTTCCATCGCTCCAGTTGCCGGGAACATCAGCGAAAATATTCGTCGCCGAATCGCAAATGCGCCCGCTGGATCCGGCGGTGACCGGAATTTCGCCGGAGCATGACGCGGCGGACATTTCAGCGGCGTCACCGATTGAAGTTCATTTCAATAAACCCATGGATACCGGGAGCGTCGAGCGGGTGTTCGCAACTGTGCCGCCGGTGAAGGGCGAATTTTCCTGGTCCGCAACGCACGACGCAATGACCTTCACGCCGGAGAGCACGGGATTTCCGGGCCAATCAATCGTGGTTGTGCGCATCGGCGAAGGCGCGCGTGACGCGATTTCTGGAAAAACCCTTTACGCCGCGTTCGAATCGCGTTTTCGCTGCGGAACATCCAACCTTTACAGCAAGCAATAGAAAATCAGAGGCTGTGTCAACCACTCGAACAAAAATGAATAACCACCACCGAAATCAAAGCCGATTATTTTGCAAATTGTCGAATTGTTGCGCCGCCGGCGCATTATCAATCGCATTGGCATCGGCTTTGTTGAATTCGGAAAACACTCTTGCGGCGGAAACGCCGTCCACGGGCTGGCAATCGTTGGGCGACATGCCGGCGCCGAATTGGGACGGCAAAACACTCCTGTTTCAGAGCGGGCAAGGCGCTCTCGCGATCACGCCGATTTCCGACGACATCATCCGCGTTCGTTTCACGGCCAAAAAAAGTTTTGGGCGTGACCATTCCTACGCCGTGATCTCAAACGATTTGCGAGCGGCGACGGCCAGGGTTGAAACCAGCGGCAATACCACCACGCTCAGGACAGGATCGCTTCGAGTGACGATCCAACATGCGCCGTTGCGGATTTCTTTTGCGAATGCCGCGGGCGAAATTCTCGACGCCGACGATGCGCAGGGCGGCATTTCCTTTGCAGGCAACGGCAGAGTCCAGGTGGCCGAACAGCTTCGCGACGACGAGCACGTATATGGCTTGGGCGAGAAAGACGGGCGGCTCGACAAACGCGGCTGGCAACTCGGCGGCAACGAATACGTGATGTGGAATTCGGACACATACAGTTATGATTCCAGCACGGACCCGATTTATGATTCCGTCCCGTTCTGCCTGGTCACACGCAACGGGCACGCGCACGGGATTTTTCTCGATAATACGTGGCGCACTTTTTTTGACATCGGCCATCGCACTCCGGGATTGCTGACGTTCGGCGCCGAGGGCGGTGAGTTAAATTATTATTTCATCAACGGCCCTACTCCCAGGGAAGTGGTGGAGCGTTATACCACGCTCACCGGGAGGATGCCGCTGCCGCCGCTGTGGTCGCTCGGCTACAATCAATGCCGCTACAGTTACTATCCCGAATCGCGCGTGCGCCTGCTGGCCGATACTTTTCGCGAGAAGAAAGTTCCGGCGGACGTCATTTGGCTGGACATCCATTACCAGGACAATTACAAGCCGTTCACCTGGAACCACGAGCGCTTTCCCGATCCGAAGAAAATGATTTCCGATTTGCGCGCGCAACATTTCCACGTGGTGACGATTGTCGACGCGCATCCGAAAGTTGAGAAAGGTTACTTTCCTTACGACGAAGGCATCGCGGGAAATTATTTCGTGAAAAACGCCGACGGGTCGGTGTTTGAAGGCCCAGTGTGGCCGGCGCAGGCGGACAAAAATCCGGGCCCGAGTGTTTTTCCGGATTTCACCAAGCCCACCGCGCGCGCGTGGTGGGGCTCGCTGTTCAAAGGTTTTGTAGACGATGGCGTGAGCGGCATTTGGAACGATATGAACGAACCGGCACTGTTTGACACGCCCACGGGCACGCTGCCGCTGGACACTGTTTTTGACAACGAAGGCCAGCCGACGACGCAGCGCGAAACGCATAACATTTACGGCCAATTGATGAGCCGCGCGACCTTTGAAGGCCTGGCGCGATTGCGGCCCAATGAGCGTCCATTCGTGCTGACGCGCGCGACATTCGCGGGCGGACAACGTTACGCCGCGGTTTGGACCGGAGACAGCCAGACGGATTGGGCATCGTTGCGACAATCGGTTTCCACGCTGCTCGGATTGGGTGTGTCGGGATTTCCATTCGTCGGCAGCGACATCAGCGGTTTCACCGGACCGGCCACCCCGGAATTATATGCGCGCTGGCTGCAGGCGGGTGCGTTCTTTCCCTTCATGCGCTCGCACACGACGTTCGGAACGCCGGACAAGGAACCGTGGGCGTTCGGCTGGCAATACGAAGCCGTCAATCGGAAAACCATCGAGCTGCGCTATGAACTGCTGCCTTATATTTATAATGTGATGCAAGAAGCGAGCGAGACCGGTCTGCCGGCAATGCGGCCGTTGTTCCTTGAATTCCCGGATGACAGAAGTGTTACCGGGACCGACGACGAATTTCTTTTTGGCTCCGACCTGCTCGTCGCGCCGGTTTTATCCGAGAATGCAACTGAGCGGGAGGTTTATTTGCCCAAGGGCGAGTGGTTCGATTACTGGACGGGACAACAACACGCCGGCGGTAAATCCGTGCATGTGCCCGTGACGATTGATTCGATTCCAATGTTCGTGCGCGGCGGCGGGTTTATTTTCCGGCAACCGGTGGTTCAGGCCACGGATGAAATGCCGGGGAAACCCCTGCGCGTGCTGGTGGCTCCCGCGGCTGATTCCAAATCTGCCCTTTATGAAGATGACGGTGAATCGCCGGATTATCGCAATGGCGATTTCATGACGCGCAGTTTTCATCAAACGCGCAATGATGGCGAGATCACCGTGGACATTTCCGCGCCGGACGGGACGTTTCGTCCGACCAAGCGTGATCTGATGGTGGAAACGTGGAATGATCGCGCGCCAAAAAATGTTTCGATCAAAATTGGGGACGCAGCGCCGGCCGTGCTGCCTCGCGTGGACGCGGGAGCATTCGAGAAAGCCGCGCAGGGCTGGACGTTTTCCGGAGGGCTGTTGAGGGCAAAGACGGGGGATGCTTTTGAACGAATGCAGTTCATCCTTGAACATTGAGGGCTTGAGGAAAACGACCGGCTCGAAAAGGCGCGCTGTTTCCAACGCGCCTTTTCCGGAATAAACGAAATTAGAGTCCGTTCACCGAATAAACCGCATAACCGCGCGGCGGAGCCCACACCTGCACATTGCCGTTTCCATCGCAATATTGATTGCCAGGCTGGACATTCTGCCCGCTCACCGTTGAGGACCAGGCATACGCCTTTAAGGTTTGGTTCTTCAGGAAACCGTCACTGGTAGTGACGGTATAACCATTCCAATTGGAAGAATTATCGTTGATCACAACGATGTATCCTGGCGCGGATGACGAAGAGCCATAGCTTCCGTAGATGAGGGTGTCGCCATCGTTGCTCTTCAAGATCTGGATGTTTGGCGCGCCATTGCCAAGCTTCTCGCGGCACCATACCAATTGGTTGATGCCATTGCCCCAACCGCTGCCGCTGCCGCCGCCGGTCGCCAAGCCATAGTTATAATAATCCTTCCAAAATACGCAGGGATATCCCTGATAAGTAATGATGAAAGCATAGGCCATCATTTTATCACTCGTAATCTGGTCGGTATCGTGGTTGGCCGCAAAGGTTACGGCCCGCCCGGGATTCCTGGCGGCATAGCATTTGGTTGAATTAATTAAATCAGGGATATACCCGCCGCCGCTCGTGTTATTGCAGATAGTTTGAAGCGTGTAATACAGGGGAAAGTCAAACGCGGATGAATTGGCGCTACTCACCCAATTATCTACATTCGCAACGTTGGCGTCCCAATATTCGCCGACGGAAAAAGAGGGGCTGGAGGATGCATTCATATCATGAACCACCCAGGAATGATAGCCTTTCACATAGTCATATCTCCAACCATCGAAGCCGGCATTATTCGGATTCTTCAACCAGGTGAGCCAC
>DASXHY010000087.1:0-2876 GCA_036488095.1 Verrucomicrobiia bacterium
CAGCCGTCGAACACCCTATTCAGACGCGCCGACGGGTTAAAATGTTCTAAAAAGTTATGAAAATAAAGCGCAGACGCAAATGGGCCGCTGTCGAGCGGGCGTTTACTTTGATTGAATTGCTGGTGGTCATCGCCATCATCGCAATCCTGGCCGCAATGCTATTGCCGTCCATCAGCCGCGCCAAAGGCTCCGCGCAACGGATTTCCTGCCTGAATAACCTTCGCCAAATGGGCATCGCGACCGCGATGTATATCAGTGACAGCCAGGATTTTTATCCGCCGCGCGATTTAACCAGCCGCTGGCCGGACCGGCTTTACGACAACTACGGCAAAAATCTGAAATTGCTGCTCTGTCCCAATGACAATTTAAATCTCGCCGCCACTCCGCCAACGCCGCAGAGCTACGGTTACGGAGCTTCCAATAATATGGCTGATGCGTCCGTGCGCAGTTATTTCATTAACGGCTGGAACGATTATTTTTCCGATAAATCGGGCATTCCAGTGTCGGACTGGGGTACGCTTTCAACCTACATGACCACCAATGGATTGGGCGTTCGCGAAACAGACATCATCCATCAAAGTGACACCATTGTGCTCGGAGAAAAAGAATTTGAACACGGCGATTTCTACATGGATATCGGTGAGCCCTCTTCCGGTCCGGGAGGCACGGGAACAGGCAACGACTTTACGGGCGTTCTTGAACAAAGCCGCCACGATAGCCGCGGCCCGGGGACTGGCAGCGGCGGGTCGAACCTTACCTTCGCGGATGGCAGCGCGCGCTTCATCAAGTACGGCCAATCGTTGTGGCCCATAACGCTTTGGTGCATCAGCGACGCGAACCGCACCACTTACGCATTCAAATCGTCGGGGATGCCTTGAGCGGTAGGGCGCGTCGCTCCGCGCGCGCCGAGCCAGACACACGATTCGGGGTTTTCTTGCATTTCTGCGGCGCGCACGGAGTGACGCGCCCTACCGGCTTGGAATTCTCTTCGATTACAGGTTCTCAATGCTCCCAAAATCGATAGGCGTGATAGCCGACGGCGCCCAGGTAAGGCGACACTCCAAAAAAACTGACGACGATATCTACGATCCTCCAAAACGCCTCGTTCACCGGTTCTACATACCACAGCACGAGAAACAAAATCCATTGGCTGGAGCTGGAGACGGCAAACATGCGATCCCGTACGTCCGCGGGCAGCCAGGGAGCAATCGCCTGAAAGCCATCCAACGGCGGAATCGGAATCAGGTTCAGCAGGATGGCGCTGACTTCGAGTTGCATCAGAAAACCGAGCGAGACGGAGGCGAGGTTGGTTGGATCATTTTGGAGCAGGCCCAATTTGAAAAAGAGGCTGATCACCCACACCATCGCGAGATTCATGGCGATGCCCGCCAAAGACACCCACGTCTCCCACGCGCGCGAGCGCAGCAAACGGTGGTCGATGTAAACCGCGCCGCCCGGCAGCCCGATGCCGCCCAGCATCATGAAGACCACGGGCATCAGCAGGCTGTAGACGGGGTGCGTGTAATGAATCGGGTTCAGGGTCAGGTAACCCTTGTCTTTCACGGTGTAATCACCGCCGCAATACGCCGCCCACGCGTGGCCGAATTCGTGCAGGCACACCGAAAAAACCCAAAGCACAGTGACGACGATAAAGCATTCCATAAAATCACTTCACGGCGATGGCCGCGTAGTTTTTCTTTCCCTTGCGCAGGAGCAGATATTTTCCGAAGAGCAAATCGGCGGCGGTGACGGCGCGTTGAAAGTTCGTTTCGCGCACGTTGTTGATATTCACGCCGCCGCCTTCAATGTCCTTGCGCGCCTGACCTTTGGAAGCGCACAGGCCGCTGTGGACGAGTAATTCAACCAGCGGTAATCCCGCGCCGGCGAGTTTGGTCGACTCCAGTTCTTTCGTCGGCACTTCGCCGAGAATTTCGTTGAACGTGCCTTCGGAAATTCCTTTCAAGTCGCCGCCGAAAAGTATTTCGCTCGCGCGAATGGCTTCCTGCGCGGCGTGCTCGCCGTGAATTAAATCCGTCGCCGCGCGGGCCAAAGCTTTATGGGCTTCGCGCGCGCCCGGATTCTGCGCGTGTTTAGTTTCCAGCACCGCGATTTCGTCCCGCGACAAAAATGTGAAAAATTTCAAATAGCGTATGACATCGCGATCATCGGTATTGATCCAGAACTGATAGAAGCGATAGACGCTGGTCCGTTTGGGATCGAGCCAGATGGCGCCAGCTTCGGTTTTGCCGAATTTAGTTCCGTCGGCATTCGTGATCAGCGGCACCGTCAGGCCATAAACGGTTTTGCTCGATTTCTTGCGCGTGAGTTCGATGCCCGCCGTAATGTTGCCCCACTGATCGCTGCCGCCGATTTGCAAATCGCACTGGTGGTCGCGGTTGAGCACGTAAAAATCGAACGCCTGGAGCAGCATGTAGCTGAATTCCGTGTAGCTGATGCCGGTCTCGCGGTCTTCCATCCGGGCGCGAACACTTTCCTTGGCCACCATTTGGTTCACGGAAAAATGTTTTCCGATGTCGCGCAAAAAACCGAGGTAACTCACCGGCGCGGTCCACGTGGCGTTATCGACGAGGCGCGCGGGATTCGTTTTCGTCTCGAAACCGAGCAGGCGTTTCATCTGCTCCTTCACGTGGGCGATGTTGTGATCGAGAACTTCCTTGGTCAGCAGTTGCCGCTCCTGCGATTTGCCGCTGGGATCGCCGATGGACCCGGTCGCGCCGCCCGCGACGGCAATCGGATGATGGCCGAGCAATTGAAAGCGCCGCAGCGCCAGCAGCGGGACGAGGTTCCCCACGTGCAGGCTGTCGGCGGTGGGGTCGAAGCCGCAATAGAGCGTGAGCGGGGAAGCGGAGCGTTTG
>DASXHY010000130.1:0-3107 GCA_036488095.1 Verrucomicrobiia bacterium
TGCAGCACCATGGTTTTCGACAAAGAATTGGACGAAAATCTCAAGGTCTGCCCGCGTTGCCAGTTTCATTTTCCCATTGGCGCGCGCGAGCGCATCCATTCGCTCGTCGAAACCTGTACCTTCGAGGAAATGAACGCCGACATGACCAGCGTCGACATCCTCAAGTTCACCGGCGTCGCCTCCTACGAAAACAAATTGGCGGAATATCAAAAATCCACCGGCTCGAAGGACGCGGTCATCACTGGGCTTTGCAAAATCGGCGAACATCGCGCCGCCCTCGGTGTCATGGATTTCAGCTTCCTCGGCGGCTCCATGGGCTCCGTGGTGGGCGAAAAATTGACGCGCCTCATCGAAAAAGCCACCGAAAAAAATCTGCCCGTCATCATCATTTCCACCAGCGGCGGCGCGCGCATGTATGAAGGCATGTTCAGCCTCATGCAAATGGCCAAGACCTGCGGCGCGCTGGCCTATCACGCCGAGGCCAGGCTGCCATACATCAGCGTGCTCACCCACCCTACCACTGCCGGCGTCATGGCCAGCTACGCGAGTGTGGGCGATTTAATCATTGCCGAACCCGGCGCCATGATCGGCTTCGCCGGCCCGCGCGTCATCAAAGACACGACTCAGGCGGAATTGCCGCCCGGATTTCAAACCGCCGAATTTCTGCTCGACCACGGCTTGATTGACGCCATCGTTTCCCGCAAGGAAATGAAGCAGCAATTGACCGATTATCTCACCTTCATGACCGAGGCCCGGCGGAAAACTGCCGCGGCGAGTTAGCGGAGCGCGGAATCTTGGAAGACGTTTAACGCAAAGATGGAGGTCAGAAGACAGAAGTTTCCGGCATCTGACCTCTGACCTCCGACTTCTGTCCGTGCGCCTTTGCGTTAAATGCCAAGCTCCGCCACTCGGGTCAACTCCCTATAGAGACCACTGCTCATAAGGCGTTGGTTAAAGCAGGAACGATTGTCGACACAGCTCGCCGCCGTTTCTGTTGTATGAAAAAAATCTTTTTTACCCTGGTGACTGTGGTGGCCCTCCTGGCCGGCACACGAACGGCCCAAATCAATTCCGCTTTCGCGCAAACGGGAGTGGTCAGCGGTCCGGTTATGCCTTTAACTAGTCCATTCGCCAGTCCTCTGACAAATAGTTTGGGTTTTACCAATTCCGTCGTTCAGGTCACGAACGTTTCCAGCCTCGAACTAAGCGACGTGCTCACGATATTGATGAGCTTGCAAACGAATGTCGAAGAGACGCTGCCGGTCCTTTCCTTCCTGACAACCAACCTCAACTCCGCCGCCTCATCTCCCACCAATCTTGTGACGGGAGCCGTCGCGCCCATCACTTCAAATCCAGCCAGCTTGTTGCCCCCGACAGGCGCCGCGACGGGCGCCGGAGCGCAACAACAAACATCGTTTTCGATGAGAATCGGCACCAATATATTCACGATTGATCCGCCCACGTTCCAAGCCCTTGTGACATTGCGCGATGATTTGGAGCATGCCTTGCCGGTTTTGCAGGCGTTGAATGGAACAACGCCGACCAACACGACCAGCGTGACCGCCAATCCTCCCGTGGTTCAAAATACATTGGCGCCGCCGCCGGTAACGAAGGGATTTTTTACGCCAATCACGAACGCCCCTTCGTCGCTGATCCCGGGTTTTTGAGGCCAACCGCTTCGGAGGTGACGAGTCTCTCGAGTATTGTCAAAAATACTGTAGCCGCTTTCACCTTCAAAGATTTCTATCGACAAAATGATATACCGAATATTAAAATCGAGCCTCCCTATTTGATGTCCGGCAAATAGGGAGGCTCATATTTTTTTCCCGGGTAAAAATAAGAATTAATGGATTCCGACAGTCCCGCTGCCTGCAGCGAATAAACGGCTACAGCTTATTTAAACAGCTCTATCTTCCTCCGGGCTTTGAAAGAATTATTCAGAGACTCGTCACCTCTCTCCTACTTTTTTGAAGGGGGTGGTGGCGCTATCTCTCCGCGCTCGCCAGCACCGTTTCAAAATGCGGCGGCTGTTCCTCGCGCGCTACGACGCTGATTTCGATTTTTTTGAAACCGGCTTCTTCCAGCCAGCGATGCAAATCGCTTTCGGGAAAACCGAGCCAACGGTCGCCGTAAAGTTCGCGGGCCTTCTCGAAATTATGTTTCAACAAATCCAAAATCAGGATTTGCCCGTGCGGTTTGAGTAATTTATAAGCCGCTTCGATTGCTTTCCCCGGCTCTTCGGCGTGATGCAGCGCCTGGCTGAGCACCGCCAAATCCACGCTGTGCGGCTCAATCGGCGGGTTCTGCAAATCTCCCAACCGGAACTCCAGGTTCTTGAGATTGTTCTTCTTCGCCTTGGCCGCGCCGAACTCGACAATTTTTTCCGAGTTGTCCACCGCGATCACTTTTTTGCAGCGGCGCGCGAGCAACTCGCTCAGCAACCCTTCACCCGCGCCCAGGTCCGCCACCACCAGCGGCGGCAGAATGCGCAATAGCAAATGCCCAAATGCCTGCCACGAACGGCCCGGGCCATAGACGCGATCGAAGCGCCCGGCGATCTGGTTGAAATAAACCTGCGCCTGCTCGCGACGCCGGTTCAGGATGCGCTTTAAATTGATCTGGTCGCTCTCCTGTTCGGAAAGCTCGCGTGATCCGCGAATCGCCAGGTCGATAAATTCCGCCGCGCCCTGGTTGCTTTCCGGGTGCAGTCGGTAGAACGTGCGCTTGCCCTCGCGCCGCGATTGAACCAATTCGGCGTCCTGCAACAGCCCGAGGTGCGTGGAAATGCGCGATTGGCCCATGCGCGTGATTTCCTGAAGTTCATTGACCGACAGCTCATTCTTTTCCAGCAGCGCCACGATGCGCAACCGCGTCGGATCGGACAACGCCCGGAGTGATTTTAGAGTGGTGGACATGATTTTATTTTTACAAAAGGGAACGAAGGAAACAAAGGAAAGACAAAAAGACTCTTTTGGTTCGATCTCCCGTCAATTCCTGAGCACGGTGCGACGTATAAAAACTCAGCCCCGAAGGGACTTCTGACAATAGCCCGGCGTTTTAACGCCGGGAACCGGTGCGTAGGCACCCGAGTCCCGAAGGGACGGCTG
>DASXHY010000165.1:0-4323 GCA_036488095.1 Verrucomicrobiia bacterium
ACCGCGTCGCCATCACCTACGAAGCCGAAGCCGAAGACAAAACCAGCGAAACGGTGGTCCAGAAAATTTTTGACGAACTTCCGGTGCCGTGAGGCCCGTTGCGGAATCCATGATAACATTTCCAAATGAAATCGCTAGTGCGGCCTATTCTTTGGCGAGTAAGGCCTACGGGATCGGCCATGCGGAAGCAAAGGAGAAATTGGCAGCCCAGTTTCCACAATTGACTCGGAACGAACTTGAGGAGATTTACTTGGCCGCATGCGGTCTGCACGAAACCGCGTATCGGGTGAGTTCGAACCTTCGCGACAAAAAATGCACGGAAGCCGAAGCCGAGTCGTTATTGAAACAGAAATGTCCCGGCTTCAGTGAAGAAGTTTACAAGCGAGCCTACGCCGATGGTATGTTTGAAAGCATGTGGTGATGCACATCTATTTTGCTTCATGTTTCCCTGCGAAATTCTCAAAAAAATCTGCCAGATCGAGATGCGTACGAGCCGCACCGTGAGCGAAACGCCCGTCAGCCCGTTACGCAAACCGGCGGCGCAGAGCATTGGGATTTCTGCTGGGATGATAAATGGCAACGACGCCGATTTCGTCGCCTTCAATTGTAAAGTAAACTCCGTATTTGAACCGCGGCATCCGAGCCTTGCGCACATTGCCGGATTCTTTTCGAAACAATTCCGGGTTGCGTTTTATTCGTTCGAACAAAGCTTCAAGTTCAACCTCGAATTCCTTGCCCAGCCCCGGTTGGCGTCCTTCATACCAAGCAATGGCTTCAACGTAATCTGTGTCTGCCGGCGATTTAAGCCGCAGTCGCTTCATTTAAATCCGAAGCGTTTGCGGGCTTCGTCGCGGACTTGTTCCCATGGAATTCCGGTTTGCGGGTTTTTGCGAAATTCCTCGGCACGCCGCTCAAGTTCCGCAATTTGTTCGGGAGTCAGTTCGTCGTCGAATTCTTCCCGAATCTGCTCGAAGACTTCACGCTGTTCTTCCGGCGGAAGTTTGCGGAATTGTTCGACAAATTCAGTCGCGCTCATTGACTCAAGCTTACCCACTCGCCACTTTTTTGCATGCGCATGAACCTCCGCGAAATCCTTAAAAAAATCCACCAGATCGAACGCACCCTCGAGAATGACCGTAAAAGTCATTTCTTGGAACGCAGCCGTTCTTCAATTTCAGCAAATACCTGTTCCGCTGGTTTTCCACGCCCGGGGTTTCTCAGTGCGTCTTCCGCTCGGCGGTCGAGTTCGGCGATTTGTTCAGGTGTAAGTTCGTCATCAAAATCGCCAAACTCCTGTTCGATGGTTTCAACCAGTTCCCGGCGTTCAGTTTCCGGCAAACGGCGAATTTGCTCAAGAATTTCAGCCTTACTCATGGCTTTAAATTACCGCGCCATTTCGCCTGCGCAAGCCATGTTTTCCACCGCGGCAGACCAATCATCATTCGTCATTCGTCATTCGTCATTTCACCAATGATCCCCCGCGAAATCCTTAAAAAAATTCGCCAGATCGAATTGCGTACCAATCGCATCGTGAACGAGACGCTCGCGGGCGCCTATCACAGCGTGTTCAAAGGGCAGGGGATGAACTTCGACGAGGTCCGTGAATATCAGCCCGGCGACGACGTTCGCGCCATCGATTGGAACGTCACTGCGCGGATGAACCATCCCTTCATCAAGAAATTTGTCGAGGAACGCGAACTCACGCTGATGCTCGTCGTGGACGTCAGCGGCTCCGGCTTGTTCGGCTCGCGCGAGCAATCCAAACGCGAGCTCGCCGCAGAAATCGCCTCCGTGCTCGCCTTCTCCGCCATCCGCAACAACGACAAAGTCGGCTTGATCCTCTTTACCGACGAAGTCGAGAAATTCATTCCACCTCGCAAAGGCCGCAGCCACGTCTTGCGCGTCATCCGCGAAGTTTTGTTTTGCGAACCCAAGCGGCGAGGGACGGATTTGAACGAGGCGCTCGAATTTCTCATGCGGGTCACGGCGCACCGCGCAATTACGGTGGTCATTTCGGACTTCATCGGTTCGCCCGCCAGCCCGCGTGGCAAAAGCAAGCGCCGGTTGCGCCCGCAATTGATGCTGCTCGAATCGCTGGCACAGGCCTCCTTCACGATGCTCCGCCAGGCCAATCGTCGCCATGATGTCGTCGCCGTCCAAATCACCGACCCGCGCGAACTCGAGCTGCCCGCGCTCGGTCGGCTCGTGCTGGAGGACGCCGAGACCGGTGAAATCGTGGAAGTCAGCACCGGCGATCCGCGCAAACGCGCCGCCTTCGCTGAGCGCCAGGCCAAAGCGCACGCGGATATCGCGCGCGTGTTTCGCACCGCCGGCATCGATGCCATCCAACTGCGCACCGACCAGCCCTATACCTTCACGCTGGCGAAATTTTTTGAAACGCGTGAACGCAGGAGATTGCGCGGATGACCAACGTTACCTCCACCGCAGCCCCCGTTCCGGATTCCCTGCGCGACATCAAGCCGCCGGCGGAATTTCCGAATCCCTGGCTTTGGATCGCGATTGGAGTGATTGCGCTGGCTTTGATCGCATTGGCCATCGGGCTGTTTATATATTTCAGAACACGTCGGAAACAAGTTCCCATCGTGCCCCCGGTGCCGCCTCATATTCGCGCGAAACAAAAATTGCAGGAAGCCCTCGATCTGATTGCGCAGCCGAAACCTTTCTGCACGCTGGTAGCGGACACAGTGCGCTTTTACCTCGAAGAACGATTCACTTTTCACGCGCCGGAACGCACCACCGAGGAATTTTTGCACGAGCTGCAAAACACGAATCGCCTGCTGCCCGACCAGAAAGAGAGCCTCGGCGATTTTCTAAAAAGCTGCGACCTCGTGAAGTTCGCGCGCTACGAACCGCGTGAAATCGAGCTGCGGGAACTCCACGGCTCCGCGGTGCGTCTCGTGGAAGAAACTGAACCCGCGGAAATAAAAGCGGAAAGCGAAAGTCGGGAAAGCGGAAACGAAAAACACCAGGAACTCGTAAATCGTAAATCGTAAATGGCCTTTGCTCATCCATGGCTCCTGTTGCTGCTCCTGTTGCTGCCCGCGCTCGCGTGGCTGCAGGGCAAACGCGGGAATCCGCCGGCATTCCTTTATTCCTCCGTGCAGCTCGTCCGCGCCGTGCTCAACGTCTCGCGCTCGCGCTCGGGCGCGTTCCTGGCCGCCCTGCGCTGGCTCGCGCTGGCCGCGTTCATCGTGGCGCTGGCCCAACCGCGTTGGACCAAAAGCCAGACGCAAATCAAAGCCAGCGGCATCGATATCGCGGTGGCCATTGACCTTTCCGGCAGCATGGCCTCGGAGGATTTCGAAGTTGCCGGTGGACGCTTGAGTCGAATTGAAATGGCAAAAACCGTCTTGAAAAAATTCATCGACAAACGCCCGAGCGATCGCATCGGTTTGATCGCTTTCGCCACGGAAGCCTACATCGCCGCGCCCCTCACGCTCGACCACGATTTTCTTTTGGAAAATCTCGACCGCCTCAATCTCGAGGTCATCGATGGCAGCCACACAGCCATTGGCTCCGGCTTGAGCACTGCCATCAACCGCTTGCGCGACCAGAAAGCGAAAAGCAAAATCGTCATCCTGATGACCGACGGCCAGAATAATTCCGGCAAACTCGCGCCATTGACCGTCGCGGAAGCCGCGCAGGCGCTGGGCGTCAAGGTTTACACCATCGGCGTTGGCATGCGCGGCCAGGCGCCCATGCCCGTTCGCGACGTTTTTGGGCGCAAAGCCTACCAGATGGTCCCGGTCGACATCGATGAAGACACACTGTCAAAAATCGCCGACATGACCGGCGGAAAATATTATCGCGCCGACAACGCCGAGCGATTCCAGCAGATCTACGCCGAAATCGACAAGCTCGAGAAATCCGAAGCAGTCGTAAAGAAATACACGCAATTCGACGAACTCTTTAAGTGGTGGATTTTGGCCGGCCTCGGCCTGCTGTTCTCTGAATTGCTTCTGAAAAACACGATAATGAGGAGGCTGCCGTGAGGAAATTTACGATTTACGATTTACGATTTACGATTTACGGACCGAGGGCTGAAGACCGTTTCGGGCGGCGTCATTGCCTCGGTGAGAGAGAACCAAGCGCTTCTTCATTCTTCATTCTGCATTCTTCATTCCCTTCATGAGTTTCGCCTCCCCCCAAATCCTCTGGCTCCTCCTGGTGTTTCCGCCAGCGTTGCTCGCGTTTTTCTGGTGGTCCTGGCGCGTGCGGCAAAAACTCATGGCGCAATTCATCCAATCGCGATTGCTCCCTGGGCTGATCGCCGGCGTCTCCACCACTCGGCAAAAAATTCGC
>DASXHY010000168.1:0-5742 GCA_036488095.1 Verrucomicrobiia bacterium
GCGAATTTTTTAACCTGCTCCAAATTTCTGCCGTCCCTGCGGGACTTGGGGGGATTTGCGGCCAAACCCACCGCTAAAGCGGTGGGCAATTTTCGATCGTCCTGACGGACTTTGTAAGAGCGCACGCGTGGGCAATGTCCCGGCTTTGCGCGGCTGGCAAAACGTGCTATGACAGGATTATGAAATTGATGTCTGTGAAATTTTTTGCGGCGTTGCTGTCGATTATTGTGATGGCGATGTCGGCGCGTGGCGGGGAAACGAATACTGAAAAAGCCAAAGACGCGTTGAAGAATACCGCGAATAAGACCGGCGAGGCTGTCAAGGACACGACGCAAAAGGCAATCGATTCCGGCAAGGCGGGTGCGCAGAAGGCGGGCGTGTGGGCCACCAATGTCGCAACGAATGTCGCTGCCAAGGCGACCAAGCTGGGCACGAACGTGGTGGCCAAGGCGAAGGAAGGCGCGCAAAAGGTTGAGAATGAAGCGACGAATATTATCGGCGAAATCAAGGAGAAGGTGAGCCACTAGGACGGGCTAACCAGTTCGACGCAGACCTGCGACCGCCGATCCATGCAATCCTACTGGGCCGCTTTTGCCGAATTGATACGCACGCCGTTTGCGCACACGGCGCTGATTTGGGGCATCGTGCCGCTTTACTTCGCTTTGCTGCTGAACGAAATGACTTCGTCGAAGGCGAACTTTCGCACGGCGATCCAGACGGGGTTCAGTTTTGTTTGGGCAAGCGCGCAGTGGCTTTATCCCTATTTTCGCCCTCACGCAACGGGGACGGCGCGGTTGGAACTGGGCGCCATGCTGCCGGTGAATCTTTTCGTGACGTTCGCTGTGCTTGCGCTGGGAATCATCGCGTTCGTCAGCGGCTTGCGGCGAAAATATCCAAAATACGGCGCGTTCCTTGGCCACACGCGGTTCGCGAATTATTTCATGATCACCATTTTTCCCATCCAGGCGCGCGTGCTGGAATGGCGATGGGATTATGTGGCGGCCGTCGCGTTGTTTGCGGTGCCGGTGTGGCTGGTGCTGCACTTTGGATTGATGCCGGTGCGGGGGAGGAAATAGTTGTCTGATTTATAGCAGATTAAATAATGGCATGGCCACGAAAGAACGCAGAGAACACAAAAGAAGAATTTCTTTGTGATCTTTGCGTTCTTTTGCGGCCACAGTTTTTATGTGAACGCACGGGCGAGGACGCCCGTGCCACTATTTTTTCGCCATCAAAATTTCCGTGCCGGCGAGGAGGACGGGGCCGCGGCCGTGCATGTCATCGGAGGTGCGCGGACGGTTCACGTAGTAATCGAGATCCTGGCCGATGTTCGTGCCAATGCAGGTTTCATTGACCACGCCTTCCGCGGTGACATTTTTGGAAATGCCCGCGAACGCCTTGCGCGCCGTCGCCATGTAAGACGGGTCGATCCAGCCGCGATTCACGGCGCGGGCGATGCCGTAGGCGAACATCGCGGTGCAACTGGTTTCCTCCCACAATTCTGGATGGTCCAGCACCTGCCGCCACATGCCGTCCGGCGCCTGCACCTTTTCGAGGCCGTCGATTTGCTTCTTCAAAATCGCGATGAGTTTTGCGCGCGAGGGATGGTCCGCAGGCAGCGCGGAAAGCAATTCCACCGTGGCCACCGTAACCCACCCATCGCCGCGGCCCCATTTGAACGGCGAATGTTTTTGCGTCTTCACGTCGTAGCCGTGGAAGAAAAGGCCGTCGGTGTCCTGCTCCAATTCCGCCTGGTGAATGATCTGGCTGGCGGCGTCATCGAGATATTTTTTATCACCGGTGAATTCGGACCAGCGAATGATCACCGGACAGCCCATGTAAAGATCGTCCGGCCACACGGTTTCGCCATCCTTGCCGGGCCGCGCGAGGGTGCCGTCCGGCAATCGATGCTGCTTGTTGGCGACCCAATCCACCACGCGCGCCGCGATGTCTTTGTCGGCCGGCGTGACCAATTCGGGATGGCGCAACATGGTTTCAACAATCTGGTTTCCCATCGAGCCGCAGCTATCGAGATTGCCCAGATTAATCAGCGGTTTGAGTTTCGTGGTGCGGGCGAAGGCTTTTCCATCGGCGCCGAACTGTTTTTCGAGGCCGGCGTGCCAGTGATAATAGCGCGCGCAAATTTTATCGTGATCGAGCACGAACTTTTCCGCGTCTTTATCGCCGGTGGCGTCGGTGGAACGAATCATGCCGTAAAGCGTGACGCCCCAAGGGTAGGACCAGGCAATCCCTTCCGGCGCTTTCGCGGCCTTGGCCTGATCGAGATTCGTGACGGTCGGATATTCGCCATCGGCGAGCGCGTGAATCTGGTGTTTGGCGACGCGCGTAATGACATCGCGAATCTCGGTGTCGGTGATGGCGGGCGCGGCGGGTTTGGTTGCGCCATTGAGCGAAGCGTCATTGGCCGGCGGCGCTGCCGCTTTGGGATTGTTCTGCGCGCGAAGCATCGGCGTGGAGGCGAGTATTAACAACAAGGCTGATGACAGCAGGGGCGTAGGGATTTTTTTCATAGGGGTTAGGGGGTGTGCTGAATTGTTATTCGCCGGAGACGCTGACCTCAATCGGCGAATTCACGCCTTGCGCGAAGTCGCTCACGTATTTTTTCCAGGCGTCCTGGCTCGTGATTTTTCCGGGGCGATCCCACGCGAAACCGGCCCAGTAGGAAATCGAGCCGTTCGCGTCGGTTTTGACGAGGACCAAATTGTTCTGTTTGTCGTCCGTCTCCTTCACGACGGATTTCGGATCGACGATGGCGGCGACGCCTTGCATGCCCATGTTTTTTTCCATCGGCTCCCAACTGATCAGCGTGCCCTGTTCGGCGTTGAAATCCTTTTGTTCGCCGGAAACTTTTTTCAAACCCACGGCCGCGGTCAACGGGCCGTTGCCGCCCTTGAAGGTCGCGACGTAATGATCCATCTGGCTGCCGGCATCGAGCGAGACGCGCAAAGTTTCGGTAATTTTCGCACCGCTGGCATCGAACGCAGGGTAATCGAGTTCAAACAACACGCGGATGGGGCCGTTGGCCAGCGTGCGCGAATCGCTGAAATTAATCGGTGGCACGAGCTTGTCGCCGGACCAGAGACCGATGCCGCCGTCGCCGCGCGTGGCGCCCGCGGAATAATCATCGCAGCCTTCGCCCTGGTCGCTGTGATAATTGTCCACCATATACCAGTCATCGATGACCATTCGCGAAGTGTTTTTCGACCAGATGTCGATGGCGCTGCTGGTGAGCGGTTCGCCTTTCCAGGTAATGAGCGCGGTGCCGTAGGTGCGATGCGCGATGAGGTCGTTTTCCCACGCGAAATCATCGAAACGTTCGCGTACGAAGCGGCCGTAAGCTTTGAAATCGGTTTTCTTGTAGGTCTGTTTTTTGCCGGTGCTCGCGGTGAAAGTCTTGGTCTCGCCCGGCGCGAAATCCGCCTGGAAGATCACCATGTCCGGCTTGTGATAATCATCGTAATCGGTATCGACGGCCTGGCAGAGCAGTTCCCTGCCGGAGCTGTCTTTGACGTGAATGAGGTCGAGGTTTTTGGCCCCGAGCGGCGCGAGGTCTTTGCCGGAAATCTCGATGGTCTGGCTGGGGCGCGAAATCTGCAATTTATTGGTGGCTTTAATGGTCAACGGGCCGGCTGCGGTGCAGGCGGTGGGCAGCGAGACAACGAGCAGGGTGTGTAGGAGTTTTATTTTCATGGGAGAGTTAATTTCGTTCAGTAACGGACGGTAAATTGGCTTCGGCGGTTACGAAAGGTTGTTGGGTGACATGGTGGTAGATATTAACTGGGCGCTGTCAAGCAAGGCAATCAACATGAGATAACTGAGGAAACGGAGATTGAAAGGGTTTACGCGAATTACGCGAATTTTTTTAACCACGGATGGACACGGATGAACACGGATAACACAGAACTGGTGGGGCGCGTCACTCCGTGCGCGCCGTCGTGGTGAACCAGAATGCGTTGGTTAGCATGCTGCGGCGCGCGCGCGGAGCGACGCGCCCTACCGCCGCCGTCGAAGAATAGCGCTTTCGGTAAATCACATGGACAATCACGGATGAACACGGATTCGGGACGGGAGTCAACAGGAGGAAACGGAGATAACGGAGACGGAGAACGCGAATTTTCTAACGGCCTCAGAATGTATACCGGCAATCGAACGCTTGCAAATGTAGAAAATGGGGATTTTAATTCCTTCATGGCTTCGCCGTCGAAGATTTACGAGCTTCCCGGTTGGTGGAAGCAGCCGGACGCAACTGTTGCGCGGAACCTCGAGGCGGAACTGCAGCGAGAGTTGCCGCCCGGGCACTTGCTCTACGGCATTCCAGTCGAAACGTTTGGTTATTCGGATGGCAGCGATGATGTCTTGTTTCACCGTCTAGATACGCCAGACCGGTTTACGATCGTTCATCTTACATGGCTGGGACATACCGAGATAAATGCACAACATCCGACAGTAGAATTCGACGGCACTTTCGCGGAGTTTCTCGCATATCACGAAGACCTCATTTCTTTTCTTAGAAGTGTGGCGAAGAAGTCGGGCGACTAACGTTGAGCCGTCCCCATTCCTTTGCCGTTCATTCCCTTGCCTTATTCCCGGCAATCGAACGCTTGCAAATGTGAAAAATGGGGATTTTAATTCCTTCATGCGCAAGGAATCGCATCCCATTTTAAAATTGCTCGACTGCGGCCTGCTTGTGATGGCCTTCTGGTTGGTTTCGGGATGCGCGGCTTTTCGAGGAAGCCAGGACAAAGCGACAAATGAGGAGGCTTGGAAAGACGTTCACGATTCACTTTATGACTCGTTCTGGGTTGATGCTTATGGCGACCCTCGTTCGCGATGAATTCTGGCTTACTTTGCATCTGAGGCAGCCATTGCTGTTTAGTCATGATTGACTTCATTTTTCCTCACCGGCTGCATCGGCTGGCTTATTTCATCCGGGGAATCGCGGCGGATGCCGTGACGTATTTTCTTTATTCCTGCAGCACGACAATGGATTCCACAGTGTGGTGGGGCTCAATCATTGCTCTATGGATTTACGGCATGTTCTTTATCGCGTTGCCCCGGATTCGGGATTTAGGGATGAGCGGGTGGTGGCTTTTGCTGACGTTTATTCCGGTCGCGGACTTTGTGTTTGGGATCGTTTTGCTCTTGCGAGCGCCAATGATGTTACCCCGCAGACCTGCTGATATAGACCTTCCTGAAAATTTTGCATGGCAACGATAATTCGTGAGATCGAAATTGGTGCGAGCGCGGAGTTTGTGTGGGCGGCGGTTCGCGATGTGGGGGCAGCGCATGTCCGGCTTTTTCCCGGTTTCGTCACCGGCGTGACGATGGAGCCGGGAATCCGCCACGTGACATTCGCAAATGGCTGGGTCGTGCACGAACTGATTGTTTCGATCGATGAACCGTTGCGCAGGATTGCCTACGCGTCCGTGGAGGGTAGGGCGAAGCATCACAACTCTTCGATGCAGGTGATTCCGGTGGCGGAGAACCGCTGCCGGATTCTGTGGGCGACAGATGTTTTGCCCGATTCAGTCGCAGGTTCGATTTCTGATATCCTGGATTACGCGATTCCGATCATGGTGCGAACGCTCGAATCCGATGCGCGAAAGGGCGGAGCGGCGGCCGTGGGATGAGCCCGTGAGGTTTTGGGGCCGGCTCGGTCAAATCGACCGTATGCAAATGCCCGGATGGCATCGATTGCGCGGCTTGACTTTGATTGAGCTT
>DASXHY010000187.1:0-4998 GCA_036488095.1 Verrucomicrobiia bacterium
ATATTGGTCAGCGTCAATGTGGCGTTGGTTTGCCCGGTGAGAGGAGTGCTGTTTTTAAACCACTGATTTGTCGTGGGAGAAAGGCTCAACGCGCTGACACTGAAGGTCACCGAATTTCCAGGAAAATTCGATTGCGATTGCGGCTCTGTGGTGATGATGGGAATGGCGGTGTTTGCGTCGACGCCGTACTGGCCCATGACATAGTGTGTGATCACTTGGGCCGGCGTAAGAGCGTGGTTATACATCGCCACTTCCGTGATGTTGCCCTCGAAAAGGCGGCTCGCGCCGTCAGCGCTTCCGGTCCCGATTCTCCACGGGTCCGCGAAATTAATTGCTCCCACCGTATCCGAACCTTGTCCGACCAACTTGCCATTCACATACATGTTCCAATGAGTCCCGTCATAAGTGGAAGCAAGATAGGCCCAATTTGCCGTTTGTTGGCCACCGCTCGCGTTTCCGCTGTTGGTGGAACTGTATGTGCCGCCATAATAATACCCGCCATTGGCTCTCAATACGAGTTCATCGTAACCCTGGTTGGCGTCGTAACCCTTGCCGAGTATGTTTGCCGGCGATGAAGAGCCCACGGTTGGACTGGCCGGCTGAACCCATGCCTCCATCGTAATGGGACCGCTAAAGTTGAATAGATCGGGATCCCCCAAATCGATGTATTGTTGCGAGATCCCCCCGTCAAAACTGATGGCGTTGGTGATATACGCCGACGGCCCGATCGCATTATTGAAACCGTTCCCGATGTTCACGAGTGTGCCGGGATTATTATTCCCGGAAACATCGGACGCCGTCGTGCCAGTGTCCACGTTCAAGTTCAGCGGGTAAAAAGCCAGTGGTGAATCATTAAGGACTGTACTCTGGTAATCGGCGGCCTTGGCGACCGAAACGCTGATCAACGCGACCGCAAGCGCGCCGAGAATTCTTCCATTGAGGAAGCGGGGGAAACTTAATTTTTTCATGGGTGTCTAATGTGTTTGAGTTGCTAAACGAAACCGCGAGGGTCAAGGGTTTTGCTGGCTGACGTAATCGTTGATGAGGAAAGTCAGGTCATCCGGGCATTGAGTGATCGTGGGCGGCGAACCGTATTTTTGAGGGTCGTTGCTGAGCGCATATTTCACAGTGGTGTCGTCAATCCACCGATGGTTCTCCGCATGACCGTCCGCCCAACTGAACGTGCTGGTCCGGCCATGCCACGAAGCCACCGAATCCTCGAAAGCGCCGCCCGTCAGGGCGGGTCGCGTGCCAGGGACCAGGACCCATGAGCTTTCGTTTTCACCACGCGGATCATTCTCCTCCACCCAGAGATAACGATCGGTGGGATGCGTGATTAAGGACTGTTTTTTCAGGGTCGTTTCCGTCCCGCCATTCATCTGTCCGTTCAGCCCGCCTACTCCCGAGTAGCTGCCATAAGCAAAATTTCCCGGAACAGTCGCCGCGGGGCTGGGAACGACGGGATACGTTGCACGCCGGTCGGCCGGGCAATGGAGAACATTCACGTTGGGCGCGTATTGGTAAAGAGCACCCTGCGCGTAACCGGCCTGGAGGACAGCCGTAGCGGCAGTTTGCTTATCTAACCCCAGTGTCGAAGCTGGAACCGGCGGGATGGCCCACCGCCACGGGAGGTCTCCGGTGGCATTTTTCACGGTGTCAAAGTTCACAACCCCGCCGCTGCTATCGTCGGCGTACATGGTCCATGCCAGCGCCAACTGCTTTTGGTTGTTGATGCAGGTAGTCGCTTGCGCCCTGGCTTTGGCGCTACTTAACGCCGGCAACAGCATCGCGGCGAGAATGGCGATGATGGCAATCACGACCAGCAATTCGATGAGCGTGAATGCGCTCGCGCCCAACGCCCGGGTGCGGCCGTGTCGGCAGGACGAACAAAGCGGGGCTGGATTAACGGTTACGGATTTCGATCGGGTAAACATCTCAAGGGCTCAGACATCGGTTGGTTGGGGGAATCTGGCTGGGCCGCAGACGTGGGGCGTATGTGACCGGTCAGTCGAAATGACAAATGCATGGAACTGCGGTCGCGGGGGCATCGCTTGGTGCAGTCGTGCTTCATAGTGCAAATTTGTCATAGGTGCGAGTTCCGGTCTTGCAATTCTCTTCGGCGAAGAATTTTGAACATCGGCCCGGGGGTCTTGCAGCCAGCGGACTAGCGTCATAAAATAGTCTCGAAGCGAGAAATTACAAATTGCCCGCCGCGAATTTTTTTATCCCGGGGTAGCGCCCTAACAGGTATTTTGACACGGCTGCGCCCCCTTCCGCAGTTTCGACGTAGCGCAGGTTGCCAACCTGCTGTATCGCAGACTGCCAGTCTGCGAAGCGCAATAGAGTCCGGCGCTCACGGAACCCGAAAGTCTCTAAACAACCCCGTCTATCGGGCCACCAATCCGCCATCCAACGTGATGCTCTTTCCCTTCTTGATATGAAGTTCGACAGACCGGTCGCGATAACGCAATCGGCACGGTTCTCTGTTTTCTGAACGAATCCTGACCGAAGTCAACGAGCCCGCCTTCCAGGCCATGGATATTTCGAAACCGCCGCGGGCGCGGAGGCCGGTGATACTTCCCTCTTTCCACGCCTGCGGCAACGCGGGCAGCAAACGGATTTCTCCGTTGCCGCTTTGCAGCAACATCTCCGCCATGGCCGCAGTCACGCCGAAATTGCCGTCGATCTGAAACGGCGGGCAGACGTTGAATAAATTGGGATAGACACCGCCGCCGCCATCGTAACGCTCATTCATGCCATACGTCGGGGATAACGCCTCGCAAACCATAAACCACGCATAATTCCCATTTCCCAGCCGCGCCCACAACGCCGCTTTATAGGCGAGCGACCAGCCGACCGAATCAGCATCCGGGTCGGACGGCACCGCGCCGCGGCCTTCCAGAGACTTGCCGGCGGCAATGGCGAGTTGGGGAGTTGTGTCGAGTGAAATTTCGCTTCCCGGATAAAGGCCCCAAAGATGTGAGACGTGGCGATGATGCGGTTCGGCTTCCTTGTAGGGTTCCAGCCATTCCATGATGCGGCCGTCCGGCCCGATTTGCGTGGGCGCGAGCCGCGCGCGCCGGGAAATCAGGTCATTGCGAAAATCATCATCCACGCCGAGAATTTTGGAAGACTCGATGCATGCGCTGAAGAGGTAGCGAACCAGTTGCTGCATCATCGTCGGCCCCATGCAGATGGCGGCTTCCCGCCCATCCGGCATATCGAAATGATTTTCCGGCGAATTGGCCGGCGCGACCACGAGCCAATGATGTTTTGGCTCTTCAATCAACATATCAGAGAAAAACTGCGCCGAGCCTTTCATGATGGGATACGCCCTTTTCAGGAACTCCTTGTCTTCCGTGAACAAATAATGATCCCAGAGGTGCTGGCATAACCACGCCGAACCGCACGTGGCCGAACCCCAGGAAGCGGATTCGCCCGGCGAGGTAAAACCCCACGGATTGGTGATGACATGCGCCACCCAACCGTGAGCGTTGTAATAATCGTGCGCGGTTTTCGCGCCGGGCTTTTGCAGCGAATCAATCAGCGCGAAAAGCGGCTGGGCCAGGTCCGATAAATTGCAGGCCTCCGCCGGCCAGTAATTCATCTCCACATTCACGTCCAGATGCCAGTCGCCGGTCCACGGCGTATGAATTTCCTCCGCCCAAATGCCTTGAAGATTTGCGGGGAATCCGCCCGGCCGCGACGAGGAAATCAGCAGGTAACGGCCGAAATTAAAATACAACGCGGCCAAACCCGGGTCGCCGCCGTCCTTTTTCGCCAATCGAATTCGTTCCGGCGTCGGTTTGCTTGCGGCATTCGCGTCCGCGGGTTCGAGATAAAGCGAAACGCGGTGAAAATATTTTTGATAATCCGCAATGTGCGCTTTGCGGAGCGACGAAAACGATTTTTTCGCCGCTTTGTTCAAATCATCCAGCGTCGCGGCCAGGGGATCTTTGGTTTGGCGGCCGGCAAAGCCCTGATAATCCGTTCCCGCCGCGATGAACAAAACAATTTCGTCAGCTTTGCTCACGCTTAAAACGTTCCCGTCGACGGAAACCTGCCCGCCGCGATTCACCACCCGGATACGGGCCGCGTAGCGAACGCCCGCGCCGCCGAGCCCATTATCCAACTGGCCGGTCATCAACAAACCGTTGTGGCCATCGCCGGTGGTTTCAAAACGTTCGGGACGATCAAGCCGCGCATCGAAAGAAATGGCTTTGCCGCGCGATGCGCTTAAATGCAAAACCATTACCTGGTCCGGCGCGCTCACGAACATTTCGCGCGTAAAAGTGACACCGCCGCGGGTGTATTCCAAATGCGTCACGGCATCATCGAGGTTCAGCTCGCGCCGATAATTTTCAACCGGCGAGTTGGTGTCCTTGAATGATAAATGAAGATTTCCCAGCACTTGGTAACATCCATACTGATCGTTGCCCGTCCCGCCGCTGGAGCCCGGGCCTTTGCAGGTGAAGTTCGCGTTCACAAGCGCCTCGGCTTCGGGATTTTTTCCCTCGAGCAATAATTTTTGAATTTCCGGCAGAACTTTGTAGGCATCTGGCCGGTCGGCGTCCTGGCGCGAACCTGACCATACGGAACTCTCATTCAATACAATCCGCTCGTCGTCCACCCCGCCGAACATCATCGCACCCAAGCGGCCATTTCCCATTGGAAGAGATTCCGTGAAGCTTCTGGCCGGTGCGTCCATCCAAATCGTCGTTTCCGGCGACGCGGCAGGAAGGTTTGAAGACAGGCCAAGCACCGCAAACGCTACCAAGGCAGCAATTCGAAAGAGTTTCATAACTTTATTTGCAAATTTTTCAGAGCGAAAATTACGGGTCGAGCCTCAAAATAAAACCACCTCGCGGCGGCATCTCATGTTTCCAATCAGCGGCGTCCGTCACTTTGGAAACCATCACCTGCATGGACGCGTCCGCGCCTTCGGCGATCAGTATCCGTTTTCGAAAACCGTCGAAGCTGGACAAATCGAGGTCGAGG
>DASXHY010000189.1:0-6429 GCA_036488095.1 Verrucomicrobiia bacterium
TCTGAACTCCAGTCACACTCCATCATCCGTTCATTGGCAGGTATTCTTTGCATTCTTTCACCGCCATGAATTTTTTGATCCGCACCGCACCGCAAACGAGCCGCAGAACAGGTCTATGCAGAAACGATGAAGTTCAAACCGCAGATGGACGCAAATGGACGCAGATTCTGAACCGGACGAAAGCTCTTTTCGTTCCAAAAATGCATCCACCGAAAGATGATGCGAATGGCCAAAGAGGCGAAGATACTTTCCTATTTCCCATCTGCGTTTATCTGCGTTCATCTGCGGTTGTCCGACTGCATGGTTCCGGTTACCCGGGCTGACACGCATGAAATTCCCGAAAACCCCCGAATCGCGCAATGGAGAACTTACCGCATCAAGCCGAATCCATGCGGCAGGAATTCAACGCAAAGGCGCCAAGTGGAAATGGCATAATCCAAACACCTCGATTCAAAAAACCTCCAATCTTTGCGCCTTGGCACCTTTGCGTCTTTGCGTTAAAAGCCTCCTATATTGCCCGATGGCCAGCGTGTGCGTCACGGAACACGGAACGCGCTTTCATAACCGCAACTTACTTATTACAAGACAGTTACAACATTTCAACATTTCCGCGCTGCCTTTTCCCAGTTGACGCTTGCAAGGAACGCCCCCTAAGCTTCTTTTATGACTGCGCCGACGCATGTAGCGCCGGCGCGGAAAAATTTTATGCCTGAAGGATATTGCGTCAAATGCAAGGCCAAGAAGGAAATCGTGGATGCGGTCGAAGAAACGATGAAGAACGGGCGCAAGGCCATCAAGGGCAAATGCCCCACCTGCGGCACGGTAATGTTCAAAATCCTCGGTGGCAAAGCTTCCGCGGCGGCGGCCACTGCGCCGGCAGCTCCGGCCGTCCCCGCATCGGAACCGACCACTCCCAAATCCAGCTAATGGGAACCGGAGGGCATGAACAAACCGGCGCTCAAAGAATTTTTAGATCAACCCAGCCGCAATTCGGCAATCAACAATCGGCAATCGGCAATTAATTAGCTATGTCTCAACAGCTCGCATACGTCATCATCACTCCGTATTCGCTCTACAAATCGCGCACGGGCGGCATCCTGAGCCGTCTCATCACGCGCACCGGCCTGGAACTCGTCGCCTCGCGCATGTTCGCCCCCAGCGACGAACTCGTGAAGCAATATTCGCAGGCGATAATTTCGCAAAACGATCCGCAGGACCGCCGGGTGCAGGAATTGATCCACAATTACATCCTGCAAAATCTTTCGCCCGACCCGAAAACCGGCCGCCGCCGCCGCGTGATGGTGCTCCTGTTCAAAGGCGAGGACGCCGTGCGCAAGACGCGCTCGGTCATCGGCCACATCAGCCCCGACCGTCGCGGAGGCGAAACGATTCGCGACACTTACGGCGACCTGATCATCGACGACAACAACCAGGTGCGCTACTTCGAGCCGGCCGTGCTCGCGCCGCCCACGATTGACGAGGCGGAAGCCAAGCTGAAGCTTTGGACGAAATATTCGGACACCGACGGCGGAATTGTCGAAAATGTGATTGGCTATCAGCCCAACGAAAAGCCGCAGCGCACGCTGGTGCTCATCAAGCCGGAAAATTTCCGCTTCCCCTCGGGGCGCCCGGGCAACGTGATCGATTTCTTCTCGCGCACGGGATTGTTCATTGTGGGAATCAAATTGCATCGGATGACCGTGGCGCAGGCGCTGGAATTTTACGGCCCCGTCCGCGACGTGTTGCGCACGAAATTGAAGGACATGGTGGCATCCAAAGCCAAGAACGTGTTGGAAAAGGAGTTTGGCTTTAAGATTGGCAGCGATCTCGAACAGCAACTCGGGCAAGTCCTCGGACCGGCCTTTGGCGATAATCAATTCGATAATATCGTGCGCTTCATGTCCGGCCACGCGCCATCAGACATCCCCGAGGCGGACTGGACGAAGCCGGGCACAGAACGTTGCGTGGCATTGGTTTACGAAGGCGTGGAAGCCGTGCGCAAGATCCGCGACGTGCTCGGGCCGACGGACCCCTCAAAGGCGCCGCCCGGCTCCATTCGGCGCGAGTTCGGCCAGACCATCATGGTCAACGCCGCCCACGCCAGCGATTCCGAAGAAAACGCCGTGCGCGAAATGGGCATCGTAAACGTCGGCGAAAATAATTTCCGCCAGGTGGTCGAGGAATTTTACGGCAAGGTCTGAACGACTTTCGCAGGAACGATTTCGGAGGGACGAGTCCCAAAATTGAAACGTGATGCGTGAAACTTCACGTTTTATTCTTTGCCGTCCACGACCTCAACATCAATATTCCCAGACAGTCATGCGGCATCAGCGGAACGAAAATGTAAAGTGAATGACGCGAAAGTCGTTGGTGTATCCTTCGCGTATTTCTTTTGTCCACTTGGGAAAAGGCGCTGAATCCAGGATCGCCTTCTTGCAAAGCGCAACCTGATTCCCTCCCACGGTTGAACTATCAACTTTCAAATCGCCGACGTGTCCATCTGGGAAAACCCGGAACTCCAAAACCGCTTTCCCGGCTGGCGATTGCGTCTCTTGCACTGCGTCCATCATGCCGTACCAGCGGCCCGATATTTTAGTGAGAACAGCTTGGTCGTAATCATGGAAAACGGAATGGGGTGCCGCATTCGTCACTTCCGCAAGAGACCTAAACGCGAGTCCAAGGACTAAAACTATAATATAACCTATTTTCATTCACGCGCATTGACGACCGAAGCATCCCGTCCAAATGCAACCTCTCTTTCGCCGATAATAATGAACGTAATGAAATTTTATGCTTTATTTTATTTTTTATCAAGCCATAGCTCCGGCGAGCCCTGCAGCATCTCGATCAACCGCGCATCCGCCGCCGGAAATTCATAATCCCGCAATTCCGCCGCGCTCACCCATTTCAAGTCCAGGCAATCGATGGCGCGCGGTTCGTTTTCTTTCCAGCGGCAGCGGAAAAATTTCAGCACCACGGTTTTCTCCGGGTAGGCGTGCGTAAGGCTCTCGATCAATTCACCCACCTCGACTTCGATACCGAGTTCCTCGCGCAATTCGCGGACAAGGCATTGCTCGAACGTTTCATTCGGCTCACGTTTACCGCCGGGAAATTCCCACAGGCCGCCGAGATGCGCGCCCGCGTGCCGTTGGGTGATGAGGAGTTTGCCGTTGCGGAAGACCAATCCGGCGCTGACCTCGATGGATTTCATTGTGAGACGTGTTACGTGTTCCGTGTTGCGTGAATTCGTTCGAGAGCGCAATCAGTCATCACGCAACACGGAACACGCACCACGTTCACCTTCCAATACTCTTATAAATAAATCCCAACCGCTCCATCTCCGCCGGGTCAAAAAGATTCCGGCCATCAAACAGGATCGGGTGCGATAACGCCTTGCGCGCGCGCTCCAAATCCAGCTTCTTGAATTCCTCCCACTCGGTCGCAATCACCAATGCATCGCAGCCTTCGGCAACTTCGTTCATGTCGTCGACGTAGGTCACGTTCTGCAGCAGCGCTTTGGCCTTATCCATCGCCTTGGGATCATGCACCCGCAGCGTGGCGCCTTCCTTTTGCAGCCGCTGACACAACTCGATCGCCGGCGACATCCGCACATCGTCCGTATTTTGCTTGAACGCCAGCCCCAGCACGCCGATGGTTTTCCCTTTCAGCACCCAAACCGTGTCAGAAATCTTTTTCACGAACCGATCCATCTGCTGGGCATTGATCCGCTGGACCTCTTTCAACAACCCGAAATCATAGCGCAATTGCTCGGCAATCTTGATGAACGCGCTCAGGTCTTTGGGAAAACAACTCCCGCCAAATCCCAGCGACGCGTTCAGGAACCGCCGCCCGATGCGTTCATCCATTCCCATGCCGTTGGCCACTTCCTGCACGTTCGCGCCAGTCGCTTCGCAAATCACCGCGATGGCGTTGATATAGGATATTTTCAGCGCCAGGAAAGAATTCGAGGCGTGCTTGATCAATTCGGCCGAATTGATGTCGGTGACGATGATCGGCGCTTTGAACGGCTCGTAAACTTCCTTCATCGCCGGCACCGGCCGTTGGGTGCGCACACCGATGACAATCCGGTCCGGTTTCATCAAATCTTCCACCGCGAAACCTTCCCGCAGGAATTCCGGGTTGCTGACCACGTCGAATTCCACCCGGCTTTTGCAATAGCGTTTAATAGTCTCGGCCACCTTGTCCCCGGTTTGCACCGGCACCGTGCTCTTGTCCACGATGATTTTGTATTCCGTCATCGCACTGGCGATGTCCCGCGCGACGTGCTCGATGAAACTCAGGTCCACCGAACCGTCCGGCTGCGGTGGGGTGGGCACGGCGATGAAAATGACGTCCGAGTTTTTGACCCCCTCCGCCGTGCTGTGGGTGAAGCTTAAGCGGCCGGCGGCCACGTTCTTCTTCACCATTTCTTCCAGGCCGGGTTCGTAGATCGGGATGCCTCCCGCTTGCAGCGTTTTGACTTTGGCCTGGTCGTTGTCGACGCAGATGACGCGGTGGCCCACTTCCGCAAAGCAGGCTCCCGTCACCAGTCCCACGTAGCCAGTTCCGATAATTGTCAGCTTCATGCAGGGCTGGTTTCGCGAATGAGAAAGCGGCCGTAAATCAATCCGGCCAGGGCCCCGCCCGCCAGCGGGCCGACCCAATAAACGATGTGATTATTCCAATGGCCGCTCGCGAGCGCCGGGCCGAAGGTGCGCGCGGGATTCATCGCCGCGCCGGTGAGCGGGCCGCCGAACATGATGTCCAGCGCGACGGTCAAACCAATCGCCAACCCGCCAATTTTCGGCGCGCGCACATCCACCGCGGAGCCGTAAACGACGAAAACCAGGAAGAACGTGAGAACCGCTTCAATTACGATCGCATGCGCCGTGGAAACCACGGGAACACCGTTGCCGTTCAAAGAAATATCCGGCGTGCCGCCCGAAACGGCGCTCATGCCCAGCAATGGGATGCATAGGAGCGCCGCCGCCGTTCCGCCGGCCAATTGCGCGATCCAATACGCGATGGATTTCTTCACGTCCATTTGCCCGCCGACCAGCAGGCCGAACGTGACCGCCGGATTCAATTGTCCGCCGGAAATCGCTCCCGTGGCGGTGACCATCACGGCAATGGCCAGCCCGTGGGCAAAAGCAATTCCCAGCAGACCCAGCCCCGAAGTGGGTGTGGCATTGGCGATGGCGCCAATACCGACAAAGATCAGCGCAAACGTGCCGACAAATTCCGCCGCACACTGTTTCAGCAGCCTCGAATTCATGATTAAGATTTCGGAACGAGCGAAGGCGTGACCGTCGGCGCGGGCCGATTGGTTGTTTCCACCGGAGGATGAGCCGCATTCAATTGCTCCAGGCGCCCGGCCGCTTCTGAAGCCGTGGTGCCCTGCACCGAGCGGAGGATATCCTCGAGGTTATTTCGCGCTTCCGAGAATTTGCCCTGCCCTTCGAGCAGCCGCGCCAGCGCCAGCTTCGCCTGTGGCGCCACGTTCTGGTTTTGGTAGCGATCAACGATGCTCTGGTAAGCGGAAACCGCGTCGTTGGTTTTGCCTTCCGCGTCAAAGCACGTCGCCACGCCATACGCCGCCTGGGACATGAACGGCGAATCGCTATAGTCCCTGATGAATTGTTGGAACCGCGCCTGCGCCTCGTCGTACTTGCCCGCGTCGAACAAATTCGCCGCCCCGAGCAGCAGCGCGCGTTGGCCAGCCGCCGTATCCGAATAATCGGTGGCCACTTTGAGCATCGCATCAGGGGCCGGCTCAGTCTTCCCGGACACCACCTCCTGGCTCGTCAATTTCGACAGCGCGTCATTGGCCTCGTTTTGCTTTTCGCTCTGGTGCGCCAGCCAAAAGGCCACACCGACGCCCACAACTACAAGGGCAATCAGTCCCCAAAGCAGTTGCTTCTTATTTTTGTCCCCCCAGGCCCACAATTTGTAAAACAGCGCGGATTGCGTTAAATCAGATTCCATATACAGGGGGTGCAATCTCCCGGTCAGACGTCAAAAACGCAAGCTTGAAATCGGCCTTTTGGGCTGCTCAACAAAATTTATTGACATTTCCAAATTGATACATCAATGTATCCGCATCCGTTGATGCAACGGAACTCATGCAGAGTGGCTGAGGGACTGGCCCGATGAAGCCACGGCAACCGGTTGGACGCAAGTCCGATGCTGGTGCCAAATCCAGCCCGTCGTTTGGTGCGCCGGGAAAAATGAGAAGAGCACAAATTATTTGCCGACCTCTTCTCGCGTGAGAAGGGGTTTTTTATTGCCCCTGAACTGTAGCGGCGGTCTATGACCGCCGCTGTTTGAAGCGCGACGATAGGCAGTAAAAATTGCGGCGGTCACAGACCACCGCTACAGCAATTTATGGAAAAACACGAAGGCTACATGAAGGCGCTGAAGTGCCGCGAG
>DASXHY010000223.1:0-3657 GCA_036488095.1 Verrucomicrobiia bacterium
GTGCGAGGTGCGGATGGTTTTCGCGAAGCCAAGTATAAACCACAACAACGCCCAAAATCCCGCATTGCTCAAAATGCTGAAAAAATACGGCATCGGCTGACACACGCGAATCGTCCTTGCCCAGCGTAATTGATGCTTCCACACCGCGCGCCACCCCATCGGCGGGTCCCAGCATTCAACAACCATCGGCGAGAGCACGATCCGATGCCCCTGACGCGCGATTCGATTCCCAAGCTGATAATCATCCGCGAGACAATCCGCGAGCGACTTGAACCCGCCGATTTCCATCACGCACCCGCGCCGCACGAGCATCACCGCGCCGAGCGCGAAATCCAGCGGCTTGAGCGTTTGCGATTGCAACACCTGGCTCCAAAAATCCGCATTGATGGCGATGGCCTCCCACTGCATCGCCAGCGTGGAGGGATTCGCGAGACGATAGAAGCAATTGACCAGACCCACGGTAGGGCGTCCCGCCATGGCGGGATGCGCGCCGCTGATTGCCAAACCCTCGGCGCGCACGGAGTGACGCGCCCTACCTTCCTCGCGCAGTGGCGCGATCGCATTCGCCAAAAAATCCGGCGGCACGCGCACATCGGCATCGCTGACAACAAAGATGTCATGCTTCGCGAGCTTCTCCAGTTCCGCCAGTTTGGAAACTTTGGCGTTGGGCCCAATGAGCGTCGGGCAAACGACGAGTTGCGCATCGCGTTGCGGAAATTCCCCGATCAATTTGCGAACGATATCGCACACCGGATCATCGGCCGAAACAACTCCAAAAAGGATTTGCACCTCGCCGCCATAATCCTGCGCGAACCAGCTTCGCAGGCAATCTTCGGTGGCTGCATCGGCGCCCTTGAGAGATTTGAGCAACGTGAGCGCGGGCGCGAAGGATGTGTCGGCATTGCGTCGATGCAGCGGGAAACGCCGCGCCGCCACCCATTGCCAGATCAGCAGCGCAAAGCTGAGGACGGCCAGCGAGCCAAAGATTGCATTCAAAATCACCGCCCGTTCCTAAACGCGTTGCCACGCAGCCGCAAGCACGGAATTGACGAAGAGCTGATTTGCCGCAAGAGAACGCAAAGAAATTGTTCTTTTGTGTTCTCTGCGTTCTATCGCGGCCACTGAATTTTTCCTACCGCTTTCTCCTGCGCGCCGGCCCAAAGAAATATCCGCCCCGCACACGCACCGCCTGCACCCGGCGATCGTGACCGGTCGGCTGCCCGGGTTTGCCTTCCTCGAACAACGCGGTGTAGCGGTAATCAAAATTCTCTAATTTCACGCGCTCAATTTTCTGGCTAATGAAGCGTTCAATGGCCGCCACGTGCGATGAATCCTCCGCCACCATCAGCGTGAAGGCGTCGCCACTCGCTTCCGCGCGGCCCGTGCGGCCAATGCGATGGATGTAATCCTCCGGATGATGCGGCACATCGTAATTGATCACGTGGCTCACGTCCGCGATGTCCAGCCCGCGCGCGGCGATGTCGGTCGCCACGAGCACTTCAAAGCGCCCATCGCGAAAGCCTTTCAGCGCCTGCTCGCGTTCGCGCTGCGTGCGATTGGAGTGCAGCACGGCCACCGCGTGATTGTTGCGCTTGAGCAATTGCGCGATCCGGTCCGCGCCATGTTTCGTGCGGCAGAACACAATCACGGATTCGTAGTGAACACGCTCGAGCAGTGCCAGGAGCAAATCGGTTTTCTGCGCATCGGACACAGGATAAATGACGTGCTTCACCGTTTCCGCCGGCGTCCGGCGCGCGCCGATTTCGATCGTCTCCGGATTGCGCATGGCCCATTTGATGAGCGTCTCGATTTGCGGCGGGATGGTTGCGGAAAAAAGCATCGTCTGGCGCGAGCGCGGGCATTTCTCCACGATGCGGCGCACGTCCGGCAGAAAACCCATGTCGAGCATCCGGTCCGCTTCATCGAGCACGAGGTGTTGAACGTGACCGAGATGACAGGTTCCTTGCTCCAGGTGGTCCAGCAAACGGCCCGGCGTGGCAACGATGATATCCGCGCCGGCCTTGAGCACTTCATTTTGGCGGCCGTAACCAACGCCGCCAAAAACCACGACGATTTTCAAATCCGTGAAGCGCGCAAAATCGTGAATGGCCGTTTCCACCTGCGCGGCGAGTTCGCGCGTGGGTTCCAGCACCAGAAAACGCGTGCGCGGATCGTGATGGCCCATCTTCGTAAGAACCGGCAACGCGAACGCGGCGGTTTTGCCAGTGCCAGTTTGTGCGCTGCCAATGACATCCTTGCCCTCGAGAACCAGGGGAATGGCGCGGAGTTGGATGGGTGTCGGGTCGATATAACCCATCGCCTTCACACCTTCCAGAACGGGAGCAGACAAACCGAGTTTGGCAAATGGCATTCGTATAATCTGTGGTTTTACCGGGGAAATGTCTACGAAGGATTTGGGAGCGCCGGCGTCTCGCCGGCCAGTCTCGTATCAGGCGATTTCCACGCCCTTGGCCGCCTGGATAAACGCCCGCACTTTGTCGTGATCCTTTTTCCCGGGCACGGCTTCGACACCGCTGGAAACATCCACGCCATAAGGCTGAACTTTTTTGACGGCCTCGGCCACGTTCCCCGGCGTCAATCCGCCGGCGAGAAAAATCGGGCGGCCCAGTTTCTTCGCTTCAATGGCAAGGTCCCAATTAAACTTCTCACCCGTGCCGCCGAGTTTGTCGGCCGTGAAGGCATCGAGCAGCCACGCCTCGGTCGCATACTCCGGCAGGCGCTTGAGCGATTCCGCATCGCGAATGCGAAATGCCTTCAGGGTCATCAAACCGAATTGCGTGCAATACTCCGGCGTTTCGTGCCCGTGAAACTGCAACATGTTCAACCCGCAATCGCCAATGGCCCGCATCACCAGGTCCTCGGCAGCGTCCACGAAAACGCCCACCTTGATGATGAACGGCGGCAATTGACGGATGATTTCCGCGGCATCGCGAATCGAAACATTGCGTGGGCTCGGCTCATAAAACATGAAACCGAGCGCGTCCGCGCCCGCATCGACGGCGGCGAGCGCGTCGGGCGCGTTGGTGATGCCGCAAATTTTGACTTTGACGCTCATGGAGCGGGCATAGCATTCCATGTTGCGGGAAAAAAACAAGAGCGCGGACCGGTCTCATTTCTCGTGGTTGAGAAAGCGTCCGCGTGAGGCGGCTCGTCAAAGAGATTTGCGCGGCGGCCAGGTTGCCGTATCCTCACCGGGGCTGCCCCTATAGCTCAAATGGATAGAGCAGCGGTTTCCTAAACCGTTGATTCAGGTTCAATTCCTGATGGGGGTACCAGTTATTTCAAGGGGTTTTGTGAGTTGTGCTTACTTTTTATAATCATTTTCCTCTGACACGATTCTGACAAATCGATTTTGGATGGACGCACAAAAAAACAAAAAAACCTCCTGTGACGGAGGTTCTTTGATTTTTTGATGAACATTTAAGTTTTGGGTCTAATCCCCAGAATTTCTCACAGTCAGTTCTTTTGACTTCTCGAACGTAGTGTTTTTTACAAACTTTGTTACTGTTCCCCATGTCGTGAGACACTTGGTCCAAATCCTTGTGGAGATTGTAATAATCCGAGCAACGATACGCGGACGAAGTTGTACGGCTGTTCATTTGAATGCAAATTAACAGTCAGCCTCTGGGAAGGACT
>DASXHY010000253.1:0-5380 GCA_036488095.1 Verrucomicrobiia bacterium
ATCGGCACGCAGAAATTTCATCGCACGGCGGATTACCTGGACGAAATCCTCGCCGGCCGTCGGGCCAAAGTCGTGGATGTCGCCCCCGAGGAAAAAAGCGAGGCCGCGATTCGCGAACATTTGCTGAACGGCAACGCGCAAAAATCCGTCACCGCCTATGTCAGTATCATGCAAGGCTGCAACCAATATTGCACCTTCTGCATCGTGCCCTACACGCGCGGCGAGGAACGCAGCCGCAGCATCCCGGACGTCGTGACCGAATGCCGTGAACTGGTCGCGCGCGGCGTCAAAGAAATCACATTGCTTGGCCAGATCGTCACCAGCTACGGCAAACGGGAGAAGCGTGACGAGTGGCGAGTGACGGGTGACGGGAAAGAGCCGCTCGCGCCACCCGTCACCCGTCACCCGTCACGCCTGTCACCCTTCGTCCAACTCCTCGAAGCCGTCCACGAAATCGAAGGCCTCGAGCGCATCCGTTTCACCTCACCGCACCCCAAAGGTTACGGCGACGATCTCGTCGAAGCCTACACGCGCCTGCCAAAACTCTGTGAGAGCGCGCACATCCCCGTGCAAAGCGGCAGCGATCGCCTCTTGAAACTCATGCACCGCGGCTACACGCGCGAACGCTTCGTGGGAATTATTGAAAAATTGCGCCGCGCCAAACCCGGCATCGGCATCACCACCGACCTCATTGTCGGCTTTCCCGGAGAGACGGAGGAGGATTTCGAGCAAACGCTCTCGCTCGCGCGCGAAGTCCAGTTCGATCAGGCCTACATTTTCAAATATTCGCCGCGCCGCGACACGCCCGCCGCCGAAATGCCCGGCCAGATCCCGACCGAAATTAAAGAAGCCCGCAACGAACGCCTGTTGACTGCGATCAACGAGATCGCGGGCCAGCACTACGAAAAATTGGTTGGCTGCCAGACGCAAATCCTCGTCGAAGGTCCGAGCAAAAAAAATTCCGCCCGCATGATGGGCCGCACCCGCTGCAACAAAATCGTCGTCTTCGACGGTTCCGAACGCCATCGCGGTCAGCTCATGGACGTAAAAATCACCCGCGCCGGCTCATTCACCCTCTACGGCGACCCGGCGATTTTGGAGTAAAAATCAGCCGCCCTTCACACGAACATGGGAAACGAGTTCAGGGAAAAACTCAGTGAAATCGGAGAAAAACGAAATCGCCTCGTCACTCCGCGGCTTTTTCGAGGTCGAGCAACGCCCTCGCTCCCGTCCGCATCAAAACCCATTTATCGAGCCTTTCCGCGCCGAGTTTGTCGTAGAAATTGAGCGCCAGTTCATTCCAATCCAGAGCCGTCCATTCAAACCGTTCGCAGTTGCGCTCCACGCCCATATTCGCCACCGCCTCGATCAGCCGGCGACCCAATCCGCGTTTGCGAAAATCCGGTCGCACATACAAATCCTCAAGCCAAATGCCTTCGCGGCCGACGAAACTCGAAAACGTAAAAAAATAAATCGCGTAACCGGCGATTTCTCCGTCGCACCGCGCGAGCAACGCGCCCGCCACCGGCCTCGGCCCCAGCAGCGAATTTTCCAGCGAATCGACCGTGGCCTCCACCAGGTGCTGGAGTTTCTCGTATATTGCGAGTTCGCGGATGAGTTCAAGCAGCACCGGCACTTCGGCTTTCGTGATGGAAGTGATTGCAATCGTAGACATAATTTAGGGTTCCGATTCCTGGCCCACCACGGGCAAGGTATTTTTAACTTCGTCCGGAATAGATTGCGGTTTCCCGGTCTTCACATTGACGAAAACCCAATCCGTTTCGGCGCGAACGATGAGCGCCCGGTCTTTGGCGCGGATGAATTTGTATTTCCGCAGCGAGCGCACTCGTTGGAAATTGGAGGGCCACGTCAGCACCGAAATTTTGTCCCCCGCGAACGCCGGGCTGAGATATTCCACATGATGAGTCCGCACCACCCAGGTTGCGCCCACCGCCTCAGAAGCTTTCGTGCACCCGCTGGCCCGCGCGTGAGCAATTGCCGCATCCTGCATCCATTGGATGTAAACGACATTGTTCACGTGACCATTGCGGTCCACGTCATTTGCGGACACTTCAATGTCGAATTGGGAAATGGAATTCTCCGGGCCTTTCACAATCTTGCGAAGTGTAACCACGAAGGATGCAGGCCGGCAATAATCCACTTGCCCTCCGCAAGCAACTGCACGGAGGGCCAAACATTTTTGGATACGAACGCTGCCCTGCGCTCAGAACGCCGGCGAGATTTCCAGCTTTTGTCCCGGCGCGGCGACCAGGTTTTCGCCTTGCGACCAGATCTGGTCGTTGAGCAACAATTTGAACTTGAGTTGCTCTTGCGTCTCACCGGTCCACTTCCAGGTTTTGCCGTCCACGCAGGTCAACGGAATACCGTGCGACCAGCTCAGGCCGAGGCCTTCGCCACGCAGATAAAGAGTATTGCCGAAACCCACATCAATCTTGGCTTCGATGGTCACCGGCTTGGCGCTGCTGCGCGCGCTGCCGGTCGTGGTTTCGGCCGGCTTGGTTTCCGGCGCAACAGTTTGGGTCATGGTCTCCGGCAAATCCGCGAGGGATTTCGCCACGGTCTTTTTACGGCTAGTAGTCTTCACACCTTTGACAAGTTTCATAATTTCCTTTTTCGAGTAATTAATTATTCACGCTGCGCATTTTACCACAATAAAACGAGTCCGCCAGTGGCTAAACTCGCTCGGGCGCTCTCAAAGCAAAACGCATTCCGCGTTTAAAAAAATGCGCATATGAACCTCATCTCATTCGACAAAGCAAGGCAAGCTTCGTTCGGTCAAAATTTGAAATTCCACTCCTTCGTGACGTACTTGTCACGCGCCAGTAACGCAATCTCGTCGCGAGGAACCACTTCCAATGGCTCCGTGGCACCCCACGTTTCGCGGAGCGCGGCTTTCACCGTGTCGGCAGGCAAATCAAGATTCGTTAAAAAAGTTTTATGCGAACGACCCTCCCGATAATCCGGTTCCTTGGAAGGCATTCGCAAAAACTTGCTGATGAGGGAGATATCGAACTGCAACAAAAACGTTCCATGGAACAGCAAAAAATGTTTCTTTCTTCGCTGCGCATTGCCGGAGAATTTGAGGGATGGGCCAGGGGTCGAGGGCCGAGGGCCGAGGGCAAGATCCGTGCAGCCGCGGACTTTAATCGTAGCAGCCGAGGTAACGAGGCTCTGATTTTTTTGAATCGGAGCCTCCTCATGTCGGCTGCTACGTGCCACGAGCTTTTCCACAGCTTCGCGATTCCGCTCCATAATAAACCGATTCGCCGAGGTGATGCTGTGGAGCGGTCCGTTTTCTTCGATACGCGCGATCAGCGAATAGTTCAAACACCCCGGCCCTTGCAACACCGTTCCGCCGCCGCTGCACCGGCGGAAAATCGCAGTTTTTTCTACCTCACACGCCGCGACGTTCACTTCCTTTTCAACCTGGTTTGCATATCCAACTACCACGAAATAATTTTTTGGCACCCAAAACCTCAGCGCGCCATCGCCGCCTTTGTTCTCGAAAAAATCCAGCAACGCCTCATCGCACGCGAGATTTTCCGCGGGCGAAGCGAACGTGGCGTCGAGAAATTTCATTTCTCCTATAGATGTGCCCGACGGCGGAATAAAGACAGTTTTTTTTCAGGCCGCTGGAACCTGCGGACAAGTTTTTGCTCTTACCTACATGGAAAAGTACCGGGCAGTGATACTCGTGTTTTCCTTGTTGATGCTGGAATTCGGTTTGAGAAACGCTTTTTCGCAAACGTTTGTGGCTGCCAGCGCGCAAGGTTCGGCGCCGCCACCCAGCGCAGCCACGAACGCCTCGTTCACATACGCGCGCGATGTACTCCCGATTTTTTTGGGCAAATGTTTCAGTTGTCACAACGATCAAACCAGGTTTTTGCCAAATTGGTCGGATTATAAAACCGCATTCGATCATCGGACGGAAATAAAACGAAGGGTCTGGGACAGTTGGAAAGGGCACTACTTCAAGGAACCGATGCCGGCGGGGAACAGCCCCCAATTTCTGGCGATGACCGAAACGGAGCGTTTGACTATTAAAGCGTGGGTCGAAGAAGGCGCCATCTATGGCGTCCCGCCGGCGCATAACAGCGCCACATCGAAAGCCGAGCGGATTGAATTTGGCCAGCGGATTTTTTCCACGCTCTGCGCGGCGTGCCATCAACCCACCGGGCAAGGGATCCCGGAACGATTCCCTCCCCTCGCCGGCTCGGATTTTCTGAACTCCGACAAAAATCGCGCGATTAAAACCGTCCTGAATGGCCGGCAAGGTGAAATCGTCGTCAACGGCAGGAAGTTTAACAACATCATGCCGAAATTTCCGCTGACCGACGACGACATCGCGAACGCGCTCACCTACGTTTACAATTCGTTTGGAAATTCCGGCAAGGACGTCACGTCCAATGAAGTCAAAGGTCTTCGCGGGCAAAAGGATGACACGGTGGAAGTGAATGTCCATCGCGAGCCAAGTCCTTTCGAGTGAAACGGCAACCAGGGCCAACCCCGAAATTCAACTCATCAGAATGAATCGATTCAGATTATCCAAACTGCGATTTTCGCTGGTCATCGCAGCGGCAATTTTAACCGCGGCGATCGGATTAGTTTTCGGAGGTTGTGAAAGCGGCGCGCCGCAAAAAGCGAATGCCAATCCAGTTGCTGCCTCAGCGCAGCCGGTCGCCGCCCAGGCATCACTGACCGGCGCCGAGTTGTATGCCATCAATTGCAATCGCTGCCATCCCGAGCGTTCCGCCATCGAACGCAGATCCACGGAATGGAAAACGATCCTGACGCACATGCGCGTCCGAGCCAACCTTCCCGCGGCCCAGGCAAGAGCCATTCTTCAATATCTTCAGGAGAACAGCGGAAGCTGACCGGAAAAACTCTTCCTGATGAAAATGCAATACCATGGCTTTCGTTTCCTGGCGGCGATTTGCCTCATGAGCCTCGCGTTCTCGCAAACGGCGCTTGCTGTCACTGATGAAGAATTCAACGCGCTGAAAGATTTGGTCATCAAACAGGGGCAAAGAATCGATCAGTTGGAAAAGACGCATGAGCAGGACGCGAAAACTCACGATGCCGACCGGCAGCAAATTCAGCAACTGAAGGAACAATTGCAGGAAACGCAAGTCGTCGCCACGAATGCAGCCCAACGCGCCGAAGCGGCCGCGCAGATTCAGGTGCAACCGGTCAGCACACCGCCTATCGCCCCGGCCGCCACGCACAATTTCATGATGGTCGGCGACGCGGAAGTTCAATTCGGCAAAACAGACGGGAGTCATGGTGCTTTTCAATTGGCCGATTTTGCGCCGATTTTTCTGTATCGAAAAGGCGACAACGTGCTGTTCGAAACCGGCTT
>DASXHY010000255.1:0-1547 GCA_036488095.1 Verrucomicrobiia bacterium
GTATTGGCGTCATTGTAATCGCCGATCCAACTGGAACGCGAAATGTCATAGTGCAGCTCGTCCTGCTCGCTCAGATAAACCTGCATTTCGAGCTGGCGCAGTTCGATATCCACGCCCAGCGTGTCGCGCCACATCTGCTGCAATTCGATGGCGATTTTTTCGTGAATTTTTCCACCGCCGGCGGCGGCGTTGAACATGTATTCCATGCGCGGAAAATTTTTGCCGCCAGGAAAACCTGCTTCGGCCAGGAGTTTTCGCGCGAGTTCGGGATTATAGCCGAGGCCTTCGGGCGAAGTGTAGTTGGCTGTTCCATCGGGCACGAAGTGGGAGGTCGGAATTTCGCCGCCGTGAGTGATGCGTTCGACGATGCGTTTTTTATCGATTGCCATGACGAGCGCTTGGCGCACACGAACGTCATCAAAGGGCTTGCGGGTAACGTTGAAACGAATGAAGTAGGTGCCGAGATAATTGAAGCTGTGAAAATCGGGGCGTTTCAGGAGCACATCGAGCAATTCGGTGGGGACGAGTTCTTTATCCCAAACGATGTCCACCTGGCCGCGCTCATATAGATTCAGCGAGCTGCTGGCGGAGACAATGGGGAGGAGATCGATGATTCTTGATTGTGTGTTGGCGGCGTCCCAATAGCGCGGATTTTTTTGCAGGCGGACTTTGTCGTTCACCCGCCAGAAGGCGAGTTCGTAGGGGCCACTGACGGGAAGGGGGCGGGCTTTGATCCAATTATCGCCAAGTTTCTCGATGGCCTGGCGCGGAACGACGCTCGCGAGTGGCATCGCGCAAACTTCGAGGAAAAAAACCGTCGGATGATTCAGTTCGACCTGGACAGTGAAAGGATCAAGTGCTTTCACGCCAACCTGCGAGGGGTCTTTCAATTTGCCGGCGTTGAAGGCTTCCGCGTTCTTCAAATAAAACAACTGGCCGGCGTAATCCGATGCCGTAGCGGGGTCCAGCGTGCGAATCCAGGAATAGACCACGTCGCTGGCGCGAATTGGCTCGCCGGTGGACCAGACCAGATTCGTGCGCAGGTGAAAAGTGTAAATACGTCCGTCCGGCGAAATGTCCCAGTGACTGGCGAGCCCGGGTACTGCGCTGCCGGTTTTTGGATCGGAGCGGGTTAGGCCTTCGAACATTCCGGAAACAATGCGCATGTCCGGTTGCGCACTGATGACGGCAGGATCCAGCGACTGCGGCTCGGAGAAATTAATGATGGTGACGTCCGCGGGCGGATCGCGCCGCATGCAACCGCAGAGCAGGACGCAGGATAAAAGGGTGAGAATTAGTGGCACGGGCGTCTCGCCCGTGCGAATCCAGACACACGGGCGAGACGCCCCTGCCACGCACTTGCCCCGCCGGGCTTGCCGCGCCGTAGCGGAGCGAAGGCGGGTCGGCCAATTCATTCGCGGTTATTTTGGCTGGGCCGGCGCCGCGTTGCTGGATGTGGCCGGCGAACCGTTGCTTTCCGGAGCAACCATTAAAAGATTCGAAGACGGCGCAGTAATCGGCAGCGGAGCAGCGGCGGCCGGAGGCGG
>DASXHY010000274.1:0-4118 GCA_036488095.1 Verrucomicrobiia bacterium
CGCTATTCGGCGATTCCGGAGTGGACACCAACGGCATTGCGCTGCCGGGCGACCAAGGCACTGATCTCGCACAAGGTAACTTTGATTATTACGCCGTTGTCGTGCCGACGAACAACAGTGGAATCCTCCGTACGCGGCTTGATGCCATCAGTGGCAACCCCAATCTTTACATCCGCGCGGGGGCGGCGGCCACGTTGAGCCATTATCAAAACGGCAACTATGGCGCCACGCTTTATGATCGCAACCTCACTGCCAGCGGCGGCAGCGAATACGGCAACTGGGTTCCGCTCAATGGGCGTTTCGAAACGCATTTGACAAACGGTGTCTGGTACCTGGCCGTACGGGCCGGCGGCAATTCCAATGTCCGCTATCGTCTCCGATTGGACACCGGCAGCATCACCAATCTGGCCTTAAATGGCGGAAGTCTGACCAACCAGCAAATGGTCGCCGGCGACTGGCTGTATTACGCCGTCCAGGTTCCCACCAATGCGCCCGTCAATTGGAATGTGACCTTCAGCGTGCAGCTCGGCAACGTCGTGATGTATGTGCGCGACCGCGTGCCGCCGGGGGATGCCACGACGGTCACCGATTTGCGTGATTGGGGCAGCGGTTACGACTACAAGAACCACGGACCATATCCGTCGTATAGCTCTCCGGGAACCCATACGCTGCCGTGTCCGCCCTTGCGGCCTGGCAACACATATTATCTGGGCTTCCGTGCCATCAATGATTCGACGTTCGCCGTCAGTTGCAACACCAATGGCGGCAACATCGATTATACCAACGTCATTCCTTTCTATGGCGGATTTATCAGCACGACGATACCCGCGTTTGGACTGATGAAATATCGCGTGGACGTGCCGCCGGATGCGGTGCGCTGGATCCATACTTCGACCAATGCCAGCAGTGTGTGGCTGTATCTGGATCAAGGCAGCGTGCCGACCATGACCACCGCGGATAACTGGTACTCGGTCAATGCCGCAAACAGCTCGCTCGATATCTTCCTGCAGACGCCCGGTTACTGGCCGTGGCAGCCGGGTTATTCTTATTTCCTGGCGGTCACCAACACCTCCGCGTCACCGCAGCCGTTCAGCTTCTACTTGAACGGCGAGGGTCTTGGCTCGGGGCCGTTTGGGTTTTCCAGTGTAAGCCGCTTGGGCAACGGCACCATTCAGCTCACGATGCAGGTTGTCCCCGGCCAGAACTATCAGTTGCAGACTTCCACCAATCTGATGAACTGGTCCGCCCTCACCACGATCACGCCGTCCACGTCCATCTACAACTATATCGACTCGTCGTCGCCCGCTTATCCGGTCCGATTCTACCGCCTGCTCGAGCAGTGAGCTTCCCGGGGACTTAATTTGTCCTCGGAAGACTATTTTGCCCGGAAACACGGCATGTTTGTAGCGCGACCGTAAGGTGATTTCCAAAGCTCCGCAGGAGCGGGATATTCCGCCTCTGAGCGGTGATTGTTCAAATATGCCGCCCCTACGGAGCTCGGAAAATAATTGTATGGTCCGCTTGCTACAAATATTTCGCCCCTGCACGGGGCTGTAAAAAATGAATGGTTTCACCTCTCTTAACCGAAACGATGCAGTTGGAATGGGAAGCGCGCCCGCTTCGGGCGCGTGAGACGCGCCCTCGCGGCTCACTTTGAGGCATGAAATCATTCCACCGTTCAGTGCCTTCCCTCGCCGCACGTGTTCGGCGCGAGGCGCGCCGAACGGCGCCCGAGGCGGGCGCGCTCCCCAAAAATCAATTACATGGATTCGGCTTAATCATACCCCCTTCATTGCGCAGTATCGGGGCTTGCTCTCGAGTCGCCTATTCATTATTGAACTGCCCGCCGGACATAACCGGTGATGAAGAGCCTGGAGCGTGAGCCGATATCCACAGAACACGGAACACGGAACACGTTTCAGACCTACTTTGACAAACCGGGTTTTGGTGCAAGGTTTCACGCGGAGGCGGCGCGGTATTTTTGAACGGGTTGCAGTCGGACTTTTCAAAGGGAAAAATGGCGCGGAATTTGTAACAAGTTATTTTATGAGACAATTTTCTAAATTGATGCGCGGTTTCTGGCCCGCGATCATCGGTGGTGCGGTGGTATTTGCAGTCGTTCAGTTCACTTCACTCGGGCGCGACACCAATTCGCCGCCGCAAATCAAAGTCGACAACACGCCCATCGAGCGCGAGACGCACGGCGTCACCAGCTACGCGCCGATCATCAAACGCGTCGCGCCCAGCGTGGTGAACATTTATTCCACCCGCACCGTGCGCGAGCGGGAGAATCCTTTTTTTAATGATCCCTTCTTCCGCCGCTTTTTCGGGCCTAATGATGACGAAGACCAGAGTCAGGGGCAAGGGCAGGGGAACCGCCGCCGCCGCCAACAACCCCGCTCGGAGCGCTCACAAAGTCTCGGTTCGGGTGTGATTATCTCCGCGGACGGCTACATCCTCACCGCCAATCACGTCGTCGAAGGCGCGGATGAAGTTAAAGTGGCATTGGCCAGCGGCGGCCAGGAATTCACCGCCAAAGTGATTGGCGCGGATGCTCCGACAGACGTGGCGGTGCTGAAAATTTCCGCCAAGGATTTGCCGATTGTGACCATGGCGGATAGCGATAAGCTCGAAGTCGGGGATGTCGTCCTCGCCATCGGGAATCCATTTGGCGTCGGCCAGACTGTGACGATGGGCATCGTGAGCGCCGTCGGCCGCACCGCGCTCGGCATCAATCAATACGAGGATTTTATTCAAACCGACGCCGCGATCAACCCCGGCAATTCCGGCGGCGCGCTGGTCGATGCCGAAGGACGTTTGGTCGGCATCAACACCGCCATCTTTTCCGAAAGCGGCGGTTACCAGGGCGTGGGCTTCGCGGTGCCGGTGGACCTCGCGCGAAGCGTCATGGATCGCTTGATCAAATATGGCAAAGTGACGCGCGGTTATCTGGGCGTGGATATTCAAAGCCTCACGCCGGAATTGGCGCAGGAATTTAATCTGCCTGATCAAAGCGGCGCACTCGTCACCGATGTTGAACCGGGCACGCCGGCGGCCAAGGCCGGCATCCAAAACGGCGATGTCATCCGCGAACTGGACGGCAAAAAAATCACCGACAGCCAGCAATTGCGCCTGACGATTTCTGAATCCGCGCCCGGCACAAAAGTGACGTTGAATTTGTTGCGCGGTGAGAACGGCAAGAAACCCGCCCAGAAAACCATCACGGCCACGTTGGGCACGCTGCCCGGCCAGGGCAATGCGAAGAATGAGAACGCGCCCGAGGAGGAGAAAAATTCAAACTACGATTCATTGGACGGGGTCGAAGTGACCGACATCGATTCCAACGCGCGCCAGCAGTACAGCATTCCGAACAACATTCACGGCGCGGTGGTGACCAGCGTGGATGAAAACTCGAACTCCGCCGAAGCCGGCGTGCGCGAGGGTGATGTCATCCAGGAGATCAATCACGAACCCGTGAAGTCCGCCGATGACGCCGTCCGCCTGAGCGACAAAGCCCACGGCAGCCGCGTCTTGCTCCGTGTCTGGCGCGCAAACAACGGCCAGGGCCAGGGCTCGGGCGGCAGCTTCTATATCACAGTTGATAACACGAAGCGGAAGTAGTCCGGAGCGCCGGCCTCCCGGCCGGCATTCCCCGTTCCGCGATGTTAATTCGGGGATCGAAAAGCACCTCCTCACCCCGACCCTCTCCTCCATTTCATGGAGGAGAGGGAGTTTTATGCCATTGTTCCAAGGACAGTGACGAGATGCACCTGTCGAGGCGACGAAGCGTTGAAATTACTTGTCCGTCGCGATTCAGCGCGTACTATTTACGCGTGAGAAACGCCAGCTTAGCTCAGTGGTAGAGCAACGGTTTTGTAAACCGTCGGTCGTCGGTTCAAATCCGACAGCTGGCTCCACTCTCCAGAAACACGGGTCGTATAAGTAAAAACTTCAATAAAAATTTCGGCGACTTTACGAGGCTCAATTTTGAATTTTGATTTGGCGATGACAATTAGGCCATTTGGCCGATTTACGGGGCTGAAGATTGTAACAACATGCGTTTCTCTGATTTGCGTGAAATGACTAACTAAATGAGCACAAAATTCTACCTTCGATTG
>DASXHY010000287.1:0-9899 GCA_036488095.1 Verrucomicrobiia bacterium
GCCGCCTGAAGCTGGCCGAAGCGCAGGCATTGGCGGAGTTCGCGTTAAATTCCGAGTCCGGCGCGGAAATTCTCACTAAGTGCCAGGAACTCGCGTGGCAATCTGCGCCCAGCCTCTTCGAGAAAAAGGTGTGAGTTGCAACCACGAATCCCGCCATAGCGGGATTTTTGGTTGAACAGATTTGCATTCACCAACGGGGTTGAAACGGGACTGATTTCTTGATTCGAGCAAGTTAGTTCGGTTCATCGTCCGTCATGGGGTGACGTTTGAAAGCCATGCGTTGATGCAAAATTCGAACGATCAGCACACCGTCCTCATCGTGCAGAAAGAAAATCACATGGGACTCGAAATTCATCCGCCTCAGTCTGGGGGCAAGGTGCCCGGCGCTTCGACCGCTGTTTGGATATTGAGCGAGTCTGCGGAATATCTTTTCCAATCCGTCCCGGTAGCGTCTCGCCTGTTTGATTCCGAATTGCCTGATAGTGTAGTCGGCAATCCCGGCGATGTCGGAATCAGCCCGTTTTGACAGACGATGCTTGGGCATGTCACGCCTTGTGGCGGCGCTCCGCTTCTTTCCAGATTTCCTTCACGCTCCGTTTGCTAATGCCGCTGTCGAGCCCTTCCTGGATGGCCTTTTTTAACGCCAGCATTTCGCTGCTTTCCTGCTGGTCGCGCCGGATCATGTCCCGGAAATATTCGCTGTCATTTGTATAATCACCACTATCAATCCTTGCCTTTACCCATGCGTCCTGCTGCTCTGAAAGGGTGATCGTCTTGCGGGTTGTCTTCATTTGTAAGCGTATTGATGAATTTTCCAAGCTCATACTATTGGTGCGTATTAGCACAGTTATACATATTTTACAATCGTTTTCGCCGAGGTTATGCGGAAATCCTTTGCACCCCCGCCTAACCGTGCGCCGAAGTTCAACGAACAAAAGTTTGGTCTACGGTTAACATCAGACAAATTGAAATGCGCCCTCGGGTTCGCCCCCATTGAATTTTTAGTTGCCCTCCGCGATTTAATTACTTTGAATTCGCATTCGTTCGCTTACTGAAAAATATGAAAGTCATTATCTTAGCCGCCGGTTACGCCACCCGTTTGTATCCGCTCACGCTCACGCAGCCCAAACCGCTGCTGCCGGTCGCGGGCAAGCCCATGGTGGAATATGTCCTCGATAATTTGGCGCCCATCAGCGGCATCGACCGCATTTATGTCGTGACGAACGCGAAGTTCGCCGGGCATTTCCAAAAATGGGCGGACAATTATCGCGAGACCAAGGCCAAACTGAATTTCACCATCGTCAACGACAACTCGACCGACGATACCAACAAACTCGGCGCCATCGGCGACATCCATTACGTCCTGAAAACTCAAAATGTGGATGACGACATCATCGTGGTGGCCGGCGATAATTTGTTCAGCGAAAAGCTGGAGGGTTTCGGGCAATTCGTGCGCGAAAAAAATGCGCCCGTGCTGGCGGTTTACGACGTCGGCAATCTCGAGGAGATAAAAAAGTATAATTCCATTTCCGTGGATGGGGCGGGGCGCATCACGTTTTTCGAGGAGAAGCCGAAAAATCCCACGAGCACCATCACGGGCATCGCGCTTTATTATTATCCAAAGGCCACGTTGCCCTTGATCCGGCAATATATCGCCGAAGGCAATAATCCGGACCAGCCCGGCCGATTGGTGCAATGGCTCTATCCGCGCACGCCGTTTTACACCTGGCGCGTTCCGGGCATCTGGTACGACATCGGCTCGAAGGAAACGCTGGAGGAAGCGAACAAAATTTTCGCGAAGCGTTGAGGCGCAGCCGCCGTAGGACAGGCGTCCCGCCTGTCTCTAACTATTTCCACGCAGAAATCGAAAAATGGAGATAGGCAAGATGCCTGTCCTATGTTTTTTGCTTGAGCGCGCCCAACAGTGTCTTGATCTCTTCCGCATACCCTTCGCGGAACGTTGGATATTTGAAACGATAATCGAGTTCCGTTTTTAATTTGCGATTGGAAATGCGTTTGTTCGTGACCCCACGCTTGCGCGCCACCGCCGCATTTTCGGGTGCCGCTGCCGGCATGGGGCGCGAAGTTACCGCCGCGAGCCACGAAAAAAAATCGAACTGGCTCACGGATTCGTCATCGGCGGCGTTGTAAATTTCGCCGGATTTTCCGCGCTCAAGCGCGGCGATGACACAGCCGACGACATCATCGCGATGAATCATGTTCAGGATGCGTTCGCCTTTGCCCTCGATGCGCGCGTCGCCCTGCAGAAACTGTCGGAACCAATGGCCGCGCCCCGGCCCGTAAATGCCCGCGACGCGCAAAATCATCGCCGGAAAATTCCTCTCCCGCGCTCCTTCCAGCAATGCCCGCTCGGTTTCCAGCAACACGCGCGCGGTGTCCATGGTTCCCTCGGCCGGGCTTTTTTCGTCGACAATGGAGCCGTCATTTTGCCCGTACACACTCGTACTACTGGTGTAAACGAACCTCGGAGCACCGGCAGCTCTCCGCCAGGAGTCTCGCCGGTCCGGCGCAAGCCATTCGATTAAATTCCGCATGCCCTCCAAGTAAACGCGGCGATAGTCCTCCGCACCGCCGCCGGAAGCCACGCAATTCACGACCCAATCAAAATCGCGCCGCAGCGATGCTAATTCCCCGGCATTCGTGATGTCCGCAAACAGCGGTTTGATTCCGGCGGCGTTCATTTCGGCGGCCGCGGCACGATTACGTCGCAAGCCCGAGACTTTGTGCCCCCGGCGCACCAATTCCGCGCCCAGCGGCAGCCCTACATAACCGCAGCCAATGATCAAAACGCGCATGAATAGAGTTAAACGCAAAGGCGCAAAGGAGCAAAGACGCAAAGTGCTGGAGCGTCGGCGTCCCGCCGGCCAGTATCGAGACGCCACACGAAGATTCTTTGTCCCAACGCCGCTTTGTGGTAAATTTGATATTCCAAAATGAGCAGCGTCGCATCACATGCACCCGCAGCAAAAACGGCCCCGCCCGAGTCCGCTCGGACGCTGCCGGAATTGCTCGCGCCCGCAGGTGACTGGGAATGCGCCAAAGCCGCGGTGGAAAATGGCGCGGACGCGATTTATTTCGGCCTCGATAAATTCAACGCGCGAATGCGCGCGCATAATTTCACCGAATCGGATTTGCCGCGATTGATGCAGTTCCTCCACCAACGCGGTGTTCGCGGTTATGTCACTTTCAACACGCTCGTCTTTGAAAACGAACTGGCGGACGCGGAAAATTATTTGCGCAGCATCATCGCCGCTGGTGTGGACACCGCCATCGTGCAGGATGTCGGCATCGCGCGCCTGATTCGCTCGCTGTCACCCGATTTTCCAATCCACGCTTCGACGCAAATGACGATCACGAGCGCGGCGGGCGTCGACTTCGCGCGTGACCTCGGCTGCAACCTGGTGGTGTTGGCGCGCGAGTGCTCGATCAAGGAAATTGAAAAAATCCAGGCTGCGAATGACGAAAGCAAAACGGCGAATGGAGCGCCATCCGTCATTCGTCATTCGTCATTTCCGCTGGAAGTTTTCGTGCACGGCGCGTTGTGCGTCGCCTATTCCGGCCAATGTCTCACCAGCGAGGCGCTCGGCGGGCGCTCGGCCAATCGCGGCGAATGCGCGCAGGCGTGCCGGATGCCTTACGAATTGATTTCGGACGGCAACCTCGTTCCGCTCGGCGACAAAAAATATTTATTAAGCCCGCAAGACCTCGCCGGCCTGGAAGTGTTGCCGGACCTGGCGCGCGCCGGAGTGGCCTCGTTGAAAATCGAAGGCCGTTTGAAGGCGCCGGAGTATGTCGCGAACATCACGCGCGCCTATCGGGAAGCGCTGGATGATTTACGATTTACGATTGACGATTTACGAGCGCCGGGCGATGAAACGCGTAAATCCGGTGATTTACGCACCGCAGGCGATGGAACTCGAAACTCGAAACTCGAAACTCGAAACTACGAAGTAGAAATGGCTTTCTCCCGCGGCCTGCACACCGGCTGGTTCGGCGGGATTAACAACCAGCAACTCGTCCATGCGCGTTTTGGGAAAAAACGCGGCGTGTTCCTCGGTGAAATTGAAAGCATTCTGCGCGATGGCGTGGTGATCGAACTCGTTGGCCCGTTGAAACCCGGCGATGGTATTGTGTTCGACGCCGGCAAACCGGAGGCAAAAGAAGAAGGCGGCCGGGTTTACGAGATAAAAAAACGATCCGGCTCCACGCAATTCACGGAAATCCATTTCGGCCGCGGTGACATCGATTTCAGCCGCGTTCACGTGGGCGATAAGCTTTGGAAAACCAGCGACCCCGAGCTCGACCGTCATTTGCGCCAAACTTTCGAGGGCGACACGCCCAAATTCCAGCGCCCGATTGAAATGGAAGTCCACGGTCTGGCAGGAAAACCGCTGACTTTGATTGCCCGCGATGAATTGGGCCACATCACGCAGATGGATTCCACGATGCCTCTGGCCGCCGCCGAGAAGCAGCCGCTCACGACCGAGCGTTTGCGCGAGCAACTTGGCCGTCTCGGCGGCACGCCTTTCAAGCTCGGCGTGTTGAAAAACTTTCTCGCGGGAGAAGTCCTCCTGCCGGTCAGTGAATTAAACCGCCTGCGCCGCGAAGCGGTGGCGGACCTTGAGCGCCAAAGAACCCAACCCAAACGCTGGGCGCTAACGGAACACGCAACACGCAACGCGCAACACGCCACCGAAAAAACTCGAGATGTTTCGCCTCGCGCGACTCAAGCCGCGCGTCTGATTGTCCTGATCCGCAACCTCTCTCAACTCGAAACCGCGCTCAAAGCCGGAGTCGAAACGATTTACTGCGATTTCGAGAACCCGAAAAAATATCGCGACGCCGTCGTTGCTGTTCGCGCGGAGGCCGAGGGCTCTTGTGAAATCTTTGTGGCTCCGCCGCGCATTTTCAAAACCGGCGAGGAATGGACACTGCAACAAGTGCGCTCGTGCGAAGCGGATGGTTATTTAGTTCGCAATTACGATCATTTGAATTTTTTCGCGAAAGACCGCCGGGTCGGCGATTTCTCATTGAATATTGCCAATCATCTTTCCGCCGATTATTTCAAAAATAAATTCGGCCTCGAACGCGTGACGGCGTCCTATGATTTGAATTTCCAGCAACTCGAAGCGTTGTTGCAGGGAGCGCCGCCGGAATGGTTCGAGGTCACGATCCATCAGCACATGCCCATGTTTCACATCGAGCACTGCGTGTTCTGCGCCTTTCTCTCGACCGGCACCGATTACACGAATTGCGGCCGCCCCTGCGACAAGCATGACGTGAAATTGCGCGACCGCGTCGGCATGGAGCATCCGTTGAAAGCGGACGTCGGGTGCCGCAATACCGTTTTCAATGCACTCGCGCAGACCGGCGCGGAATATGTGGAGCGGATGCTGGCGCTCGGCGTGAGGAATTTTCGCATCGAATTTTTAAACGAAACGCCGGAGCAGGTGGACCGCACGATTTCCAAATACCGCCAGCTTTTGCGCGGCGAAACCACCGGCGTGGAACTGTGGCGCGAGTTGCGGCTGATGAATCAATTGGGCGTCACGCGCGGGCAAATGTAGGATAGGCATCTTGCCTGTCTCTAATTATTTCAACGCAGAAATTGAAAATGGAGACAGGCAGGATGCCCGTCCTACGCCGCCAATTGCTTCGCCAGCCGGATCGCGGAAATCATCGAGGACGGATCGGCGATGCCTTTGCCCGCGATATTGTAGGCGGTGCCGTGATCGGGCGATGTGCGAACGAACGGCAGCCCGAGCGTCCAATTCACGCCGGTTTCAAAACCGATCAGTTTCAGCGGGCACAATCCCTGGTCGTGATACATGGCCACGACCGCGTCGTAATCGCCGCGAAAAGCGTGATAGAAAAGAGTATCGGCGCTCAACGGCCCCACGGCATCGATTTGCCGCCGCTGCGCCGCGAGCACGGCGGGGCCGACGGTGGTTTTTTCCTCCGTGCCGAGCTCTCCACCTTCGCCGGCGTGCGGATTCAGTCCGCAAACCGCTACGCGCGCGCGCGGCAACCGAAGATCGCGGCATGCCTTGGCCGCGCGTTCGATCGCGAGTTCAATTTTCTCCTGCGTCAATTGCTCCGAAACCAGTTTGATCGGCACATGCGTTGTGGCCAGCGCCACGCGCAACCAGCGTCCGTGCTCGTCGTGGCCGAGCAACATCATCACCGTTCGGTCGGTCCCGGCGATTTGCGAAAGAAACTCCGTCTGGCCGACGAACGCATAACCGGCGCGAATAATATTTTCCTTGCTGACCGGCGCCGTGACCATCGCGTTGAGTTCGCGCCGCAAGCACCGTTCCGCCGCGTCTTTCAAATAGGCCATTGCGGCGTGAGCAACTTCAGGCGAACCTTCGGCGACGTCCGGCGCCAGCGGGCCGGGCAAGGGATTGAAGATGGCAATGCGAGCGGTGGAATTCTTGTCGCGATAATCTTCCAGCGGGAGATTCAACCCAAGCTGCTGGTTGGTTCGGCGCACACAATCGGCGTCGCCAATGATCAGATATTGCCCCGTGCCCGATTTCATTTCGGCCGCGAGCGCTTTCAACGTCACTTCCGGCCCGATGCCGGTGACGTCACCCAGTGTGATGCCAATCCGCATGTTGGAAAATTACCTCAGTTGCCAATCTGTTTTCGGCGGCTGCTTGATTCAATGCGTTCCACAGACTGGCAGTCTGCGATACAGCAGGTTAGCAACCTGCGCTACACCCGCTCAATAAGCGAACTCGCGAATGAACGTTTTCTTTTTGAGATTGGCAATCCATTGGTCCTGCAAACGCGTGCGCTCCTTTGCGAGCAGAAGTTTTTCAACCTGGTCGCGCACTTCAGGGAGCGGTTTGACATGCGCCTCTTTCTTGTCCTCGACCAGCATGATATAGAATGCGCCCGGCGTTTCGATGACGCCGCTTCTTTCGCCCGGCTTCAGCGCGAATGCCACATCGGCCAGTTCCTTGCGCAACACGGATTTTTCCACCCAATCCCATTCGCCGCCGTTTCGCGCCTGCGACCCTTGCGAATAGATGGTGGCCATATCGGAAAAGGACGCGCCGTCTTTCAATTTGCCCAAAATTTCCTCGGCCAGTTTTCGCGTTTGCGTCGTGTCCGCCTCGGGCGCATTCGTCAACACGATCATTCGTAACTTCACCTTGTCCTCTTCCTTGAAATCATCCTTGTGTTCCACGTAATACGCTTCGACCTTGTGCGGAGAAATCATGATCGCGCTGGAAATATTTTTGTAACGCATCTGCTCGACGATGAACGTCTCCCTGTAATCCCGGCGCGCTTTCTCGTAGGTCATGCCTTCCTGCTGCAACGTCTTCGTGAAGGTCACCCGGTCGCCGTATTTGCTTTTGATATATTCATCAAACTGCTCGTCGATGATGCTTTCCGGCAGGTTATAACCGGCGGTTTGGAATTCGTGCAAAATCAACTGGCGCTCCTGCAGTTCCTCGAGCGTTTCCTTGTAGGCGTTGGCGAGTTGCTTGCGCAATTCGTCCGGTTGATTGGCATATTGCTGGCGCAAATGATCCACGATCCGGGTGCTGGCGTCGTCGACTTCCTGGAACGTGATAATGGAATCGTGAACAATGGCATCGATGCCATTCACCAGTTCGGCGTCGGCCTTGAATCCAAAGCACGCTATCGTCGCTCCCACCAGAATCGCACAAAGAAATTTCATCGGGTGCTCGCAGTGTAGCAGTGAGCGCGGGCGGGTCAAGTGTTGCAAGAAATCGTGGCGGTCCAATGCGCAACTTGAAAGCACCCCGGAGTAAGCTCAAACGGAGTGTAATAGCCAAATGAACCCTTGCTTGTGCGCCGAATTCAGCCTTTCGCATTTTGTATTCAGCAGGCAAATTACCACGGCATGAGAGCACACCTATTTGTCATCGCGGCTACTTTTCTCGTTGCAACTGGTTTCAGCGCGGAGCCAACGGCGCCGGCAATCCTCCCCGCGCCGCAAAAAATGGAGATCAAGGAAGGCAAATTCCAGCTCACCTCGGAAACTCGCATTGCGGTCGACCAGGCTTCCACCGCGACGGGTGATTACCTCGCCACGAAGCTGCGGACTTCGACCGGTTATCCCCTCGCGATTGCCACGACCGACGAGCCGTTGAAAGAAATCACCATTTCATTGACCACGAAAGGAGCGAAAGCGGAACTTGGCCCGGAAGGGTATGAACTGGATGTCACGCCGGACGGCGTCATCATCAAAGCGCCCACGCAGGCGGGGTTGTTTTACGGCGTGCAAACGCTGCTGGAATTATTTCCGCCGCAAATTTTCGCCACCAACACCGTAAAAAACGTCGCGTGGGAAATCCCCGAGACGGTGCACATCGAAGACCAGCCGCGTTTCCAATGGCGTGGATTTATGCTGGATTGCGCCCGTCACTTTTTTTCCAAGGACGATGTCAAACGCGTGCTCGATGAGATGGCGTTGCACAAATTGAATATGTTCCATTGGCATCTCACCGACGATCAGGGCTGGAGAATCGAGATCAAAAAATATCCCAAACTGACCGAGGTTGGCGCGTGGCGGACGAAGAGTGATTTGGTGCCTTACGACCACCAGGGCGATCAGGGCAACGATCATCCCGCATGGTCCGCCACGCCGGCTTCAGACTTCGGTCCGGACAAGCGTTACGGTGGATTTTACACGCAGGACGACATCCGCGAAGTCGTTGCTTACGCCGCCGCGCGGCATATTACGGTGGTGCCGGAAATTGAAATGCCCGGTCATTGTGTGGCCGCGTTGGCGGCTTATCCGAATCTCAGTTGCGAAAGCGGCCATTTCAGCACGGACATCGACGCCGGCGTGAACCACGGCGTGTTTTGCGTCGGAAACGAAAAGGTGATTCAGTTTTTGGACGATGTGCTGACGGAGGTATTTCAATTGTTCCCCGGCAAATACGTTCACATCGGCGGTGATGAAGTCGATTCCAAAGCGAAAAGCGAGACGTGGGGAAAAGATCCCGAGTGCATGGCGCTGATGAAATCGAACGGGTATACGAACCTCGATCAATTGCAGGGCTGGTTCACCGGGCAAATGGGAAAATTTATCAATGCCCACGGAAAAACGCTGGTGGGATGGAGCGAAATCATCGAGGCGACATTGCCGAAAGACGCGGTCGTCATGGACTGGATTGGCGGAGCCATCCAGGCTGCCACCAACGGCGATGACGTGGTGATGAGCCCCACAAAATTTTCGTATCTCGATTACTACCAATCGAACGATCACGCAACCGAGCCGCGCGCCATCGGAGGATTTTTGCCGCTCGAACAAGTTTATTCATTTGACCCGATTCCCGCCGGGCTCGCGTCCGAATTTCAATCCCACATCCTCGGCGGGCAGGGTAACCTGTGGACTGAGTATATTGCCTCGCTCGCGCACGTCGAATACATGGCCTTCCCGCGCCTGTGCGCGTTGGCGGAAATCGATTGGTCGCCGAAGGCGGCACACAATTGGGATGATTTCAGCCGGCGTCTTCGCGTCCACGAAGCCCGGCTCGAGCAACTCGGCGTCAATTATCGCCGCGATGTCTCCGTAAAAATCGGCGAATGGACTCCGGCACAACTGACAAATGCCTCCAGCACCATTCTCGAATGGGACGCGATCTCGCAAGTGAAGAGCCCCGGCCAATATCGCGTGAAATTTCAACACACACGCGGCCCGGGATTGGTTATCAACTCAGTCTCGTTGCTTGAGAATGGAAAAGAAATCGCGACTGACCCGCACACCGGTTTTGCCGCGCGCAACCCGAGCAAGCAAGTTTATGTCTTGGATGTTCCCGCGGTAAATGCGAACGCGAAATACACCCTGCGCGCGACTGTTGCGGGAGCACGCTCATGGGGCACAATTTCGTGGG
>DASXHY010000329.1:0-12347 GCA_036488095.1 Verrucomicrobiia bacterium
CTCCTGGAATTCCGCGCCGCGCCACACCGGCGTGAGCGATGGCAAATGCGCCTTGTCCGCCCGGTTTTCCGTGCGCAACCGCAGGATCAGCGGGCCGTGTTTCAGTTCCATCGAATAAAGATGATAGACCGTTTCGAGATACCCCGGCCGCCGCGTTTTCTTCACTTCCTCGACTTCCTTTTCCACGCCATCCACCACTTTCTTGACCTTGACCTTCTCGCTCAATTCCGTCTCCGGCCAATCGACGCCCGTGACATTCGACGCGTAATCAAAACGCAGCGCCGGGTCATCGCGCAAAAATTTCGCCACCGCCGGCGCGCTCGCGTTGTCCGCCAGCAACGAATGCTGCGCGGACGGCGCTTCGTTCTTCACGATCTCCAGCTTCGCGCCGGAAATCGCCTGCTCAATTTGTGTTTTGATGGCTTCGAGAGAGAGCACTTTGATACTTCAATGTTGCCGCGCGAGTTTGGGCGCCTTCCAAACCGCCGGATTATTCGGCGGCTCCAAATCGTGCTCGCCAAATTCCGGCACCGGAAATTCGCTCGGTTTGTCCGCGTCCAAATGCCGCGGACGATTCGCGCCAGTGAGTTGTTGTTGATCGATCTTTTCCTGCAACGTCATGAACGCGTGCAGCAACGCCTCCGGCCGCGGCGGGCAGCCCGGGATGTGCACGTCCACCGGAATATACCGGTCAATCCCCTTCAGCACGTTGTAACCCTGCTTGAATGGCCCGCCCGAAATCGCGCACGCGCCCATCGCAATCACATATTTCGGCTCGGGCATCTGGTTGTAAAGCCGCACCACCTGCGGCGCCATTTTTTTCGTCACCGTCCCCGCCACGATCATCAGGTCCGCCTGCCGCGGCGACGGCCGAAACACTTCCGCGCCGAACCGCGCCAGGTCCCACCGCGACATCGAGGCCGCGATCATTTCAATCGCGCAACACGCCAGACCGAAGCCAAGCGGCCAGACCGAATTCTTGCGCCCCCAATTATAGAGGTCCTCCAGCGTCGTTGTGAAAACGCCCTGCTTCTGCAATTCGCTTCTTAGTCCTTCGTCCATTTAAATTCTCATTTCCACGTCAACACGCCTTTCTGCCACGCCCAAACCAGGCCCGCCACCAGCATGAAGATAAAAATCATCATTTCAATAAACGCCATCGCGCTCAATCCCGTGAATGCCACCGCAAACGGCAGCAGAAAAATCGTTTCCACATCGAAGATCAGAAAAATAATCCCGTAGAGATAATACTCGGACCGAAACTGAATCCACGCGTCGCCCTTGGATTCCAAACCGCATTCGTAAGTGGCGTTTTTGTCCTTGCCGGGCTTTTTGGGCGAAAACTTTTTCGCCCACAGCCACGCCAGCGCCAGCGGCATCAACGCGAATCCCACCGCCGCGAGCAGCAGGATGACAACCGGCAAATAAGAGCCGTGATCAGCAGACATACAATCAACATTGACTATGCGTCACTCACAAACCGTACCAAGCGGAAAACTGCGAGTCAAGGAATGGGCAAGATTTGTGAGGAGAAAACCAACAAACGTGTGCTGGTAGGGCGCGTCACTCCGTGCGCGCCGAGCCCAAGCAATCCACGACGCCCAAAATCACTTCGCCCGATGCAACCCCACCGAATCCGCTATATCATCAAACTCCTCGCGGCTCACGTTTTCGAGCTGCTTGCCTTTCGCCGCGAGCTTTTCGTTAATCTTAATGACCTTTTCCGTCATGACCTCATGCGTCTCCTGCGAGCCGCCGACCAACGCGAAATTATTTCCCGTCGTCACGCGTTTGTGGCCGTCGGAATCCAAGCCAACGCCGAGCATGATCGCCTTGCGCCGCGATTTCTTGTTTTTGGCATTGGCCATGTCACAGCGTACGGTTAGCACGAGGGCGGGTCAAGACGGGTTGCCAATATGTAGCGCAGACTTTCCAGTCGCCCGTTTCAAGGTGTGGGGGCAACCTCGTTCCGGCTGGCGCATGGCCGAGTAATTTGACAACTTCCCTTTGTGCCCGCTAAATCCAAACGGTCGGCCCAGAAGCGCTTCAAATCCCATTTCCGAATTTATTTCGGCGACGAAATCGCCCTCGGCCCCGGCAAAGTCGAATTATTGCATCACATATCTGAAACCGGCTCCATTTCCGAAGCCGCCCGCCGCATGGACATGTCCTACAATCGCGCCTGGTTGCTCGTGCGCACCATGAACCGTTGTTTTAAGGAACCGCTCATCCTCGCCTCCCGCGGCGGCGATTCGCACGGCGGCGCTGCCCTCACCAAAACCGGCCGGCAAGTTCTGGCCCTCTACCAAAAACTCGAAGCAAAAGTGAAATCCGCGATCCGCCAGCCCCTCGCCCGCCTGTTTTTCCATCTCAAGGATTGAAACTCGAAAAGGCGCGCTCGTTCGGAGCTTCATTGATTCGTCCCATTAGTCCTCTTCGTCCCATTCAATAGTCTTCTCCGTTCCCTTTGTTTCCTTCTGTTAAAAGTTTTTTCGTCTCCCATCGTTATATTTGACAGAATATAACGGTTTTGCTGCAATCATGCTTCGTGAATAACCCGGCAACCTCTAAACCGCTCATCCGACTCATTTTTCTTTTCACCCTGGCTTTCACCTTGTTCGCAAGCTTCACTCTTCACGCCGCCGAAATCACCGTTTTTGCCGCCGCCAGCCTCACCGACGTCTTGAAGGCCGCCGCGGTGGCTTATCAGAAACAAAGCCCCGACAAAATCGCCTTCAATTTCGGCGCCTCCAGTTTGCTCGCCCGCCAAATCGAGGAAGGCGCGCCCGCCGATATTTTTTTCTCCGCCGACGAAGCAAAAATGGACACCCTCGCAATAAAAAATCTCATCCTCAAAGAAACCCGCAAAAGCCGCTTGTCCAATTCCCTCGTCATCGTCACCGCCGCGGACAGTGACCTCAAAATCACTTCGCCCGCCGACCTGACGAATCCGAACGTCAAACGCATCGCCCTCGCCGATCCGAAAGCCGTCCCGGCGGGCGTTTACTCAAAAGCTTTTCTCGAGCGGGAAAAACTTTGGCCGGCGGTCGAGCCGAAAGTTGTGCCGGTCGATAACGTCCGCGCCGCGCTCGCCGCGGTCGAATCCGGCAATATTGAAGTCGGCATGGTATTCAAGACCGACGCGGCCATATCGAAGAAAGTCAAAGTCGCTTACGAAATTCCGGCCGCAAGCGGTCCAAAAATTTCCTATCCGATGGCCGTCATGAAAGATTCGAAGCAGGTTGAATCCGCCAAAAAATTTGTGGACTATCTCAACACCGATGCCGCCGCAAAGATTTTTGAGAAATATGGATTCATTGTGCTCCGCTAAGGAGCGCCGGCCTCCCGGCCGGCACGTCCGAACGCGTCGTATCGTCGCCCTCGCCGGCCCGGAGGCCGCCGCACCATGACCGCCGACGAGTTCCAACTCCTCTGGTTCACCGCCTGGGTCTCCGCCCTCAGCACGGTTTTGATCCTGCCCGCCGGCCTCGCCACCGCCTGGGTGCTCGCCCGGCACGATTGGCCCGGAAAATCCATCGTCGAAACCCTCGTCTCCCTTCCACTCGTGATGCCTCCCGTCGCGACCGGCCTGATCTTGCTCAAAGTCCTCGGCGAAAAAGGCGCCCTCGGCGGCTTTTTCTACCAGCACTTCAATCTCGACATTGCCTTCACCTGGCGCGGCGTTTTAATCGCGCTGGCCGTCATGTCTTTTCCCCTGCTCGTGCGTTCCACGCGCGTTGCCTTCGAGCAAGTCAATCCGCGTCTCGAGCAAATCGCCCGCACGCTCGGCGCGAGTAACGCCCGCGTGTTCGCGACCGTCACGCTTCCGCTCGCCTCGCACGGCGTCATCGGCGGAATGCTGCTCGCCTTTGCCCGCGCCCTCGGCGAATTCGGCGCCACCATCATGGTCGCCGGATATATTTCCGGCCGCACCGCGACGCTTTCGACGGAAATCTATCACTCCTTTAACAACGGCGAGGACGCGCACGCGTATCGATTGCTCGGAATGTCCGTCGCGCTCGCGTTTCTCGCCGTGTGGAGCAGCGAGCTGTTCATGCGGCGAAGAAAAAAATGAATTTGCAGCTCAAAAAAATTCTTCTCCCGCTCGCCGATTTTCCGCTGGAACTCGATGTCGAAATTCAGGCCCAGGTCACCGCAATTTTCGGTCCCTCGGGCTCCGGAAAAACCTCCCTGCTCGATTTGATCGCCGGATTGCGCCGCCCCCAGTCCGCATTTGTCCGGCTGAACGGCCGCGTCCTCACCGACACCTCCACGCGCACCCGCGTGCCCACGCGCCATCGTCAAATCGGCTACGTCCCGCAGGACCTCGCGCTGTTTCCGCACCTCTCGGTTCGCAAAAATTTATTATACGGTTGCAAGGACAACTCCCATTCAAACCCGCTGTTCAGCTACCAACACGTCACCACTGTTTTGGAAATTGAATCGTTGGTGGACCGCCCGGTGACAAATCTCTCCGGCGGAGAAAAACAACGCGTCGCCCTCGCCCGCGCCCTCCTCGCCTCGCCGCAAATCCTGTTGCTCGATGAACCACTTGCCAGCCTCGATACCGTCCTGAAATCAAAAATCATCCCCTACCTCGCCCGCATCCGCGACGAATTCCACGTCCCCATGCTCTATGTCACGCACGATTGGACCGAAGCGCAAACGCTCTGCGAAGAAGCCCTGATCATGGAGCGCGGAAAAATCCTGCGCCAAGAACCTTTGTGAATTGACGATTTACGATTTTCGATTTACGAGCGGCTCGATATGTCTTAGCGCTCGTCAATCGTAAATCGTAAATCGTAAATTTCTCAGTCATTGGCCCCTCGAATCGGCACCGTCAATTGCTTCCCGTTGTCCTTCGCGCCAAATTCCAGCAGAAACGGCACCGCAATCTTCGCCCATTCTTCCGCCGTCGGGTAATGATTCGCCGACCCGCCAAACGCGCTCTGCAACATTTCCGTATTGATGATTCCCGGATTGAGCGGCACCGCCGCCATGCCCGACGGCAACTCCTGCGCGAGCGCCGCCGTCAACCCCTCAATCCCCCACTTGCTCGCGCAATACGGCGCCACCTCCGCATCCGCCGAGCGGCCCCACCCCGAGCTCAGGTTCACAATCACGCCGCTCTTTCGCTTCACCATCGCCGGCGCAAAATGCCGGATGACGTTCGCGGTGCCCTTGAGATTCACATCGATGACCTCGGAAAATTCCCGTGCGCTGACTTCCCACAGGCGCGCATTCTTGTTAATCACGCCCGCGTTGTTGATCAGCAAATCCGGCGGCGCGTGCGTCGTCAGGCAAATGCTCGCCCACGACTTCACCGCTTCATCCAGCGACACATCCACTGAATAAAAATCGTGCGGCGCGCAGAGCTTTTCCTTCAGCGCATCAATCCCCTTTTGCGAACGCCCGCAACCCAGCACCGTGTGCCCGCGCCGCGCAAACTCCTCCACCATCGCGCGCCCAAGACCGTGCGTGACGCCAGTGACGACGATGATTTTGCCGGTGGTCATGCGCTAATGTTGTTTCACCCGCCGCCGGATTCAACAAATTTTTTCTGTCCGATTTCGGAATTTGGGGGCTGTATATGGTAAAGCACGATGATCGACGACCGACAACTCCTGCGCCAGTACATCACCAATGATTCCCAGGCCGCCTTCGGTGAACTGGTCGCGCGCCACGTCAATCTCGTTTATTCCGCCGCACTACGGCGAGTCGGCGGCGATGCGCATCTGGCGCAAGACGTTTCGCAGTTGGTTTTTACGGATCTCGCCCGCAAGGCCCCGTCCTTGCCAGACGATGTCGTGCTGCCCGGCTGGCTTCATCGCGCAACCCGATATGCAGCCGCGCAATTGATGCGAACGAACCACCGTAGACGGCGGCGCGAAGAGGAGTCCATCGCCATGAACGCCCTTGATTCCCAAACCTCACCCGATTGGGAGGCGCTCCGGCCGGTGCTGGACGAAGCCCTCGACCAATTGAGCCAGACGGACCGCGACGCCCTGATGTTGCGGTTTTTCGGGCAGCACAGTCTCGCCGACGTGGGCCGCGCGCTCGGCAGCAACGAAGACGCCGCCCGCAAACGTGTCAATCGCGCGCTGGATAAACTCCGCGCGCGCCTGTGTCATCGCGGTTTCACGACCACCGCCGCGGCCCTGTCCGTCGCCATTTCCGCCAACGCCGTTCAACTCGCTCCCGCCGGGCTGGCCGCCACACTCACGAGCGCCTCGCTCGCCGGCGCCGGAGCCGCCGCCGGCATAACCTCCACACTCGCAAAACTCATGGGCCTGACCAAACTCCAACTCACCGTCGGTTCCGTTGCAATTGCCGCGCTGACCGCTTCGCTCGTCATTCAAAAGCAATCGCAAGCTTCGTTGCGCGCGCAAAATGAAAAGTTACGGCAGCAGCTCGCGCAAATTCGCACCGATAACCAATTGCTTTCAAATCGTCTCGCCCGGACGAAGATGGCCATTCCCAATTTGCCCGCGCCTCAAATTCAAGCGAGCACATCGGCCGCCGCGATTACGGACGCCCCGCCGGCGAGCTTGTATGAACGATTTAAAGATAAGTCTCCCACATTGACAGCCGAACAACTCGGGCCTTACCTCCAGGCAAATCATCGCAACGCCGCAAGCCTGCTCGCCGCGTATCGCACCAGCAAAGACCCCGCCTTGCTCGAGGAAGCAAAACGAAATTTTCCAAATGACCCGCAGGTTGCATTCGAGGCGGCTTTCGAAAAAAACGCCACACCGGAAGAACGGCAACAGTGGTTGGAGAATTGGAAAAAGTCCGACCCCGACAACTCAATGGCGAATTATCTTCTGGCCCGGGACTATTTCAAAGCCGGCCAGCCGGACCAGGCGATTCAGGAATTGATTGCCGCGTCGGGCAAAGGAGCATATTACGACTATACGCAAGCTCGCATGCAGGACGATCAGGACGCTTATCTTGCCGCCGGTTATCCCCCTGCGGAGGCCGAATCCATTTCTTCAATGCAATTATTATTGCCACAACTCGCGCAGGTAAAAGATCTCGCCTTAAGCCTGGCGGACCTCGCGAATTCCTATCGGCAGGCAGGCGATGAAACTTCAGCGAAGGCAACATTGCAAATGGCGGCGCAGTTGGGCCAGCGTTACGGCGATACGCCCGGCGAAACGGAAATCAGTTGGCTCGTGGGCATGGCCGTGGAAAAAATCGCCTTGAGCAAAATGGCTCCCAATGACATCTACGGCAGCGACGGACAAACCGTGCAGGACCGCCTCAACCAGATAGCGCAGCAAAGACAGGAATTGAATCAACTCAATCAGCAACTCGAACCCTTGCTGCCACAACTATCCGACCAGGATTGGATCAGTTACAAAGATCGCTGGCGCGTGTTCGGCGAAAAAGCTGCGGTGCAATGGGTCATCAGCAAATACGGGCAGAATTAATCGCAATCAATCACTCCCGCGGATTAAACTTCGACTCCTTCGCTAATTGCTCCCACAATTTGCGTTCCGCGTCGGAAATTTTTTGCGGCACCTCGATCCGCGCCACCACAATCAAGTCCCCATTCTCGCCATCGCGCCGCGGCAGCCCGCGCCCGCGCACGCGCAGCTTCTGCCCGTTTTGCGTGCCCGGCGGAATCTTTATGTTCACCCGCCCGTCCAGCGTCGGCACCGAAATATTCGCGCCCAGCACCGCTTCCCACGGCGCCAGTTCCGCTTCGTAAATCAAATTGTGGTCATCGACTTCAAAATCGGGATGCTTCGCGAGGCGCACACGCAAATAAAGGTCCCCCGCCTCGCCGCCGCCCGCGCCGGCTTCACCGCGCCCGGCCACGCGCAAACGCTGCCCCTCCGTGACCCCCGCCGGAATTTTCACCTGGTACGTTTCCGTGTGTGAATTGTGCCGAATGGAAACCGAACGCACCGAACCGCGTTTCACTTCCTCCAGCGTAACCATGATGTCCCCCTCGATATCGCGGCCGCGCGCCGCCATTTCGTCCTCGAAAGTCTGCCCGCCGAAATCGCGCCCGCGGAAACCCGCTCCCCTGCCCCGCGCACCGAACAACTGCTCAAAAAAATCGCTGAATCCGGTGCCGCCAAAATGAAATTCATAATCCTCCACGCCCGGCTGCCCTCCGCGATAATTGCGCCCGCCCCCACCCGCGAACTGCTCCCAGCCCGGCGGCGGACGGAACTCCGCGCCCTGTTTCCAATTCGCCCCCAACTCGTCGTATTTCTTGCGCTTGGCAGGATCGCTGAGCACCTCGTAAGCCTCGTTGATCTCCTTGAATTTCTCCTCCGCCTTCTTTTTGTCCTTCGCCACATCGGGATGAAATTCCCGCGCCAGCTTGCGAAAGGCCTTCTTTATCTCCGCCTCGCTCGCCGTCCGCGGCACGCCGAGACTCTCGTAATAATCTTTGTATTGGACAGCCATACCTGGAATCGCAACTTGCGAAAAAGCTGCGATACTTGAAACAATGATGCCTGTTGTTTGGCGTTTGTCAAAATGTGTGACGATGATTCCAACTCGATTTGCCGCGAATGCGGCCTCTGCTGCAACGGCGTAATCTTCGCCGACGTGCAACTGCAACCCGGCGATAATGCCGCCAAATTGCGTTCCCTGGGCCTGGCGTTTGCCACCAATCAAAAATCGGCAATTGGCAATCGGAAGTTTAAGCAGCCCTGCACCGCTTTCGCCGGCTGCCGCTGCAATATTTATTCCGAACGCCCTCAATACTGCCGCAAATTCGAATGTCTCCTCTTAAAGAGCGTAAAAGCCGGCCACACCGAGCCCGCCGCAGCCTTGCGAATTATTCGCAAAACCCTCCGGCGCGTCAAAAAAGTCGAACGCCTCCTCCACGAACTCGGCGATACCGACGAGACCATCGCCCTAAGCAAGCGCTTCCGCCACCTGCAACGGCAATTCGAAACCAGCCCGCTGAATGCCGAAGCATCCCACAAATTCGGCGAACTCACGCTCGCCGTCCACGACTTGAACATGCTTTTGGCAGAGAAGTTTTATCCCGGCCCCGAATGAGGTACAGCGCGTCACTCCGTGCGCGCCGTGGCTCAAACCATCCAAACCGCCCACACAAAGCCCTCGTTGGAGTTCAAGCTTCAGCTTGCCACGCTACACCAAGTCCCACCTGCGCTGCCAAGTCGACGAGGTAGGGCGCGTCACTCCCCCGTCCTCCGTAGCTTCAGCGAAGGAGGAGTGCGCGCCGTGGCTCAAACCATCCAAACCGCCCACACAAAGTCCCCGCTGGAGTTCAGGCTTTAGCTTGCCACATCGCGACAAGCGGGCGCATATCAAAAATTGAGCAGTATTTCAGCCGCGGAGCGGCGAAAGAATGGTGCACAACGTCTTTCTTTCGCCTCTCCGAGGCTTGCGAATTCCCGCGCACAATCCCACGGCTCATGCCGTGGGCTATCGTCTGACGCAGCTCCGCAGCTATTGCCGCGCTTTTTCACAGCGTCGAAAATTGCGATACGCCCGTGGCAAGCTTAAGCTTGAACTCCAACGTCCATCAACTCACCGGAGCCACATCGTAAATAACCACTCGCTCCCACAAAGCTTTACACGCGTTTACAAACCTCGCATGCTCCGGGCACTTCGTTTGGTAGAACTCATGGTCCTCGAGCGACTTGAAGTGGAGAGAAGTCGCATAATCGAACGAATGATCAGTAACCGGGCGATGTTCCGTCTGCGCCGGAGTCCCAACATAACCGCGCTCCAGGTAAGGAATCAGCGCGAGGCAACGAACCTCGCTGTCGAAGACCGCGCGTTCCGCCGGGGTAATATCCTTACGGAGCCAGAAGATGGCACTGTGGATGAACATATAAAAATTTCGATTATCAGGTTCACTAAGGCGCGTAGCAAATTCTCCGGAACTCCCGCCTGCCAACAGGCGAGGTTGCGCTACAGAGCCTTAGCCATAGACGCCAATCATCCTCTGTTTCGTCGGCAAAAAACGCAACCGCAATCTTGCTCCCGTTCTGGCCAAGGTATCTCCACATGACACCTGTTGCCAAGAATGCGCGGAAGTTCTGTAAGTGCAACTTGCGTATCGCGTAACGAAGCGACGCCAAGCCGATATTTGCCGAGTGTCCGATGCCGCAAGCGCAGCAGCGCCTGATGGTGATGGTCCGAATAAGCGCGAGCATGGCCGTCAGAACGCGGACAAATGCGAACTTCTTCAAACCCCTCTAACGGCGCGCTGAGATTGTTTGGATTGTCATTGACCAATTGGTCGAGCGGAGTATGGTCGACCACATCGCGCCGCGCGTTATTCTTCTTCGACGGATCTAGTGCGGTCTGCAAAGCGTCACCCAGCACTGAATGGAGTCCCCCGCGCTGTGAAACAGCGCGAGCGCCAGCCAATCCCTCTGCACCCTTGCCGGCCCAAATGAAAACCAGCTCGTTCGGACGAACATAAATGCGGTAGAGGCGATTGGACTTGCAGGCGAAAACCGCCAACGCATGAAAGTAAGATATGTTGTCCATGGTAACAGTGCAGTCGCCTAACAGTTAATTAATTGAGTAACTCCCCATGCCTTATTTTTGCCGTATCGCGGCGACAAAACAGTGCGTCAGGCGCAATACGCTGTCCAGCCCCAATTGCATGGGTTCATCCCGCCTTTACCTTTCCAAGTCACATCTTCGTCGCCAACGCCGCCTGAACCTTTTTTAAATCCGCATTATTCGGCATCGTCACAAATCCGCTTGTTAGCCCCAGCGTCGCCGGATCGTGCCATTTAAAAAATTCCGAGTGCCCATCCGCGAACGAAAACAACGCCCCCTTGTGCCGCACCGCGGGAATGTTCAACCATTCATCGCCTTCCGGCATAAAACCAAAATGCCCATCATCAATACTGTTCTCGTGCTCCTCCGCAAAAACAAAAGCTGACGACGGCCCGGGCGTCCTGATGTCACTCACGCGGGAATTCAATTGATAACCAGCCGCACCGGAACCGTACGACTCGAGTATGCCCATCCCGTCCCCATTCATAAAACAATTGATCGAATACGACCGCAACCGAAACGAAATCCCCGCACTGGAAGTCCGGTCATCCGCCGGACAGCGATAAACATCCACCGTGCGTCCGTAGGGATACAAATCGCAGGCCAATATCAAAGCCGTGTTCGTCGCATCCTGAGCCGCCTGCATATTGCCCTCCACCCAGGTTTTGTTGGAACTCAAATTCACCATGATCAACTGGTTATTTTCATCCGCATAAAGCCCCCAACTCAACTGAAGTTGCTTGGTATTATTCAGGCAGGCCGCCTGCCGCGCCTTGGATTTCGCCTGCGACAATGCCGGCAGCAACAGCGCCGCCAGAATCGCAATGATCGCGATCACCACCAGCAATTCAATCAGCGTGAACGCGCCACGCCGTAAAATCCGGTTTTCTCCAATGCCCGCCTTTGGAATTTTGAGTTTCATCCAGCCACTCCTACCGACCCCGCCAGTCTAGCCCCCGATTGCCCCGTGTCAAACCGAAGCCGCGCCTAAACCATTAACGTAGCAAAAATAAATTAGGCTCATAAGTCCCATCAGTCCTCTTCGTCCTATCAACTGCCTTTCTCCGTTCCCTTCGTTCCCTTCTGTGTTCAAGTTGTTAAAACCCGCATAAATAAAGGGTTTCTTGAGCCGTTGGACGGCCACTGTCAGCGAAACTGTCAGCATGGCGGCAGGTTGAAACACAATCCGCCACTATCTGGCCAGTATCCCGCTGAAACTCGCCCGCTACACCCAAACGTGTCGCGCCGGTTCCGTTGCATGATTCAGACCTCATGCACATGAAAACCAAATACACCTTGTTCCGGCGCAATGGCGTCTATTATTCCCAAGACACGGCGACCGGCCAGCAAAAAAGCCTACGCACTCGCGACGAAACCGAGGCGTTGAAATTGATCAACGCCACCAACGAGGCGCACCGTCAGCCAGTGTTAAACCTCCAACTAGCCCGCGCCTATTTGACAGCCAGCGACCCCGCCTTTGTGGAACGCACCTGGCAGACCGCCATGGAGCAATTACAGGCACGCGGCAAGGACAGCAGCCGCGAACGATACGAAAGTGTTTTCAAATCAGCTTCGTTTGATGGATTGCGCAAGAAGCGCTTGCTGGAAACCACCGCCGACGATTTCTTTGCCGTATTCAAAGAGGGCAAGGTTTCCATCATCCATTTCTTGAAACGGCTTCACAACTTCGCGCTGACTATCGGTTGGATTGCCGTTCCCATCGTCGCGCCGTATCTCTGGCCGAAATACGAACCCAAAGACCGCCGCGGCATTACGCTGGACGAACACCAAAGCATTTTGGCGAAGGAAAAGAAAGCCGAGTGGAAACTATTCTT
>DASXHY010000358.1:0-3249 GCA_036488095.1 Verrucomicrobiia bacterium
CGTTGACTGGCACGAGCAGGCCGACGGTTCTATCCACTACCTCGCGAATGCCGCTTTCGAGATCGCTCACCACCGGCACCAGGCCCTGCCCCATGGCTTCCAGCAAACTCAGCGGAAGGCCCTCGTAGTCGGAGGCGAGCAAAAAAACGTCGTGCTGCTTCAATATCTCCGGCACATCGGCGTAGCGCACCGGCCCGGTAAACGATATTGTTTGATCCGGTGAACCGGTCTTCAAGTTCGATTCTAAAAAAGCTCGCTCTCCACCTGCGCCGGCAATAGTCCATTGAAAAGGCATCCCACTGTTACATATCTCTCGCAAAATTTCCGGAAACAGCCGCACCCGCTTCTGTTCCTGATCCAGCCGGCCCAGATAGAGAATGCGCAGCGGCTTGGTAACATCTCGCGCGGATAATTCTGCGTCCGGACACATTGGCACGCCGTAGGGCAGATACTCCACTCTGGCAAATTCAGGCATCCTCGCAGCCGTCTGCCTCATAATCTCTGAAACCATCGCCATCAAATCCATCCACGGCGCGTAAAGCCGGAACATGTCATAAATGCCCGCTTGATGCGACTGCCCCATGCCAATGCGAAAAATGCCCCGTGGCAAATAACGCAAGACTTCAAAGGAAGCCGGACCCAACGTGGAAACCACCACTGTCGGCTGAAAACGAGCCAGGTTTTGCAGAATGATTTTTAATCGGTCTTCAAAAATCATTCGCCGGTCGTTCAGGCACAGCACGGGAATATTCTGCCTCTCAAAATCAAAGGACATTGGGTTTTCCCGCTCAAAGCTCATCACCTCCACCGGAACGCCACGCCGGACAAGTTCGCCCGCGAAATTGATCAAGAACGTGGTGGCGCCCCCCAACCCGAAACCGCCAGTGATTAAGGCAACCCGATGATGTGACTGGCTGGCGGTGGATTCCATTGTTTATAAGGCGCAATTCGGCATCCGCCCGTCAAAATCTGTATATCGGATATTAGATTGTGTTGCTTTGAAATTCTAAGCGCTACCATTTCACGATAACAAAATAATTAAAATGTTTTTCTTTCAAAAACAAGCGTGAAAACGGGAATGTAACTTTCAATTCACCATGCAAAGAATTGAAATGGCTGACTGACACCGAGGGGTTTCCATCAGCCTGATTCTATTTATTTCCGGAAAATAAAGCCCGCGCCTGGATTAGTTCGGCGCGAATCAGTCCTCGATTCATTCCCACGATCCGGCACACCGCAAGGAACAACACCACGTAGCAGCCTGAGAGCAAGCCCAGGTGCATCAGCGAATCGTCATGAAATAATTCCTTCAATGCCGCTGCCGAAAATGTAAAAGCCACCGGCAGCAACCAGCAACGCGCCATCCATCGGCCAACCGATATTCCCAAATAACGGCAGGTGACCGCACCGAGGAAAATACTTGAAATCGATTGCGCAATCACCGTGGCAATCGCAACCCCGGTGATCGAGCCGAGTTTTACCGAAACGATGGAAAGCGCAAGATTGAGCAACCCTGTTCCGGCAACCGCAAGGCCGGACCACTTCAAACCGCTGTCACCGGCGCGCATTGCCAGTTGAATGCCCGCGTTGCCGCCGCAGGTAACCGCCAAATTACATGCAAACGCAAACTGCCACGCCAGAGGCGCCTGATGCGCCTGATCAAGCCAGATACCGACGAATAGGTTATTGAAGGCGATGTAGCCGAGGACCGCGCCGCATGAGAGAACAACTTCAAACACGCTCAAGCGGTTTAGTTCCATCAGCAGCCGCCGCCGATCAGCCTCGTGCGGACTCGCAATCCATTGAGTCACCTTCGGCAGACCGACAAATGCAGCCGTGGTGATCAGCGTTACGCATAGTTCGCAAACTTTGTAATTGGCTTGATAAGTCGGGATCACAGCCGTGCCCAGTACCGCGCCAATGACCAACCGGTCTGTCGTGTAATAGAGGACCGAGCCGACAGTTATCAAGTACACCCACCCACTCGCGCCGGCGAGCGTTTTCCATTCACGTCGATCCTGTTTCAGCGGGGTCAAGTCGCCGAGCGACGGATGCGACCATTTCAACATGGCCCAGGCAAGCAGTGTCAGCAACAGGCCTGAACCGAAATACGGGAGCATTTGCACCCAGAGCGGCATGTGGAGCAACGCCAGCCGCCAATGAAAAAAAGGCGCCAGTATTTGCGCGGCCAGCATGGTCGGCAAAATCGGCCACGTGACCGTGCCATGCGCGTAATTGAGACTCGCGAAATAGCCGCCCACGATGAACAATACCAGGCTCATTGCCCCGTAAACGAAGAGCCAGGTCATCGAACCCGCTTCAGGAACGCTTTCAAAATTCAGCCAGTGCGGCAGCCACGGAGACAAACCCAAAAATACCACGCACAGCCCGCAGGCCAGGAGGAGAAACAATGTCCGTGCGGATGCCAGCAGCGTTCGCAAACCGTTTTCGTCGCCGCGCCCCAGCAACGTGCCCACCTTCAAGGAAAGCGCTCCGCTAATGCCAAGATCACCCAAGCCCCCCAGCCGGGTCAGCGCCTGAAAATTCTGAAATAATCCCATAAGCGGATCCCCCATCGCCCGCAAAAGGAGCCGCGTCCACAACAGCGAGAACAAAGAACCCAACCCCATGACAATCATCCGCAGCAAAAACGCCATTCGCGCGGAAGTGCGGTTGCGCTCAAGCCAGGAGATGATTGCGGGCCGGAAACTCATTCGGTGCCGAATGGAAACACAGCCTCGCGAGAACTCAAGCATTTCGTTTTGACCTTCGCCCGCAAGCTTTGCTCAAAAAATAACAACTATCTCAATATCGAATAACGCCCTGATTTCAGACCTACCGATTCCTTGGGCGGCTTGATTTCGCAAATATCCTTGTCCACACTAGGCGCTCGATTGGCCCTTTCATTTTATAGTCGCATACGTCTTAGAGTTCGGAGCCTGCCCGCGCTCGCCCGGCCTCTGAGATGGCTCAAGCACCGGTTTATTCCGGCGATTATCGGTTGGGCTTGGGCGATGTTGCGATTTATTTTCGCGCGGAGCCGCCGGTTGGGGCCGGCAAGGGGATGGTATTCCGATTTGGAATTGCTGCAGCGCGGAGGCCCGGGCGTCGAAGGTCGAATTGTCCTTTTGGACCAGGGAGCGCCGCGCGTGACACCGGAATCGCCGATGGTTTTGTGCAAACGCGGACAGCACTTGCGACAGCCGTTTCCGGTGTTGTGGTTTCGCCGCCGCAACGTCCGGCTCGTCG
>DASXHY010000364.1:0-3312 GCA_036488095.1 Verrucomicrobiia bacterium
ATGGCGTTCGGCGCGACAGGCATCGGCCTTACCCGCACGGAACACATGTTCTTCGAAGGCAATCGTATCGATGCGATGCGCGAAATGATTCTGGCGGAAAATGTCGCGGACCGCAAAAAAGCGCTCGCGAAAATCCTGCCGTATCAGCGCGAAGACTTCGTGGGCATCTTCAAAGAATTGAAGGGCCATCCGGCGACGATTCGTTTCCTCGATCCGCCGTTGCATGAATTCCTCCCGCATGACGAAGCCGCGCAAGCGGATCTCGCCAAGAAAATGGGCGTTCCGGTGGAACGCATCAAGAACCGCGTGAAAGAACTTCACGAGTTCAACCCGATGCTCGGTTTCCGCGGCTGCCGGTTGGGAATTGTTTTCCCGGAGATCTCCGAGATGCAATCGCGCGCTGTGTTCGAAGCCGCCGCCGAAGTGCAGAAGTCCGGCATCAAAGTGAAACCGGAAGTGATGATTCCGCTCGTTGGCTTTAAGCGCGAATTGGACCTGCAAGTTGAGGTCGTGCATCGCGTCGCGAAAGAAGTGATGGCCGAGAAGAAGGTTAAATTGAGCTACATGGTCGGCACGATGATTGAAGTGCCGCGTGGCGCGCTCACGGCGGATGAAATCGCGCAGACCGCCGAGTTCTTTAGCTTCGGCACCAACGACCTCACGCAGACCTGCCTCGGCATGAGCCGCGACGATTCCGGCAGCTTCCTGCCGCCGTACACCGAGCACGAAATCGTGAAGAAGAATCCGTTTGCTTCGATCGACCAGACCGGCGTCGGCCAGTTGATGAAGATCGCGGCGGAGAAGGGCAACAAAACCCGCCCTGGCATCAAGCTCGGCATTTGCGGCGAACACGGTGGCGATCCGGAGTCGGTGAAGTTCTGCCATCGCATCGGCTTGACCTATGTAAGTTGCTCGCCCTTCCGCGTGCCGGTCGCCCGCTTGGCCGCCGCCCAGGCTGCGCTGGAAGAGGAAGTCGCGAAAAAGTCGAAAAAGTCGAAAAAGAAATAATTCGTTGTGGCGGACCGCCGCTGAAAAAAAGCCGTTCCGAGAAATCGGAACGGCTTTTTGCTTTTGGCAACGGCCTCTGGCATCCTCGCTCTGAACCCAAGCCAAAGAGAAATGAAAACGAAAAATATCGAGCACACGATTCTCATTCGTGCGACACCGAAGGACATCTACGACGCGCTGATGGATGAGAAAAAGCATTCAAAATTTACGGGCGCGCCGGCGAAGATCCGGCCGAAAGTGGGCGCGACGTTCAGTTGTTACGGTGATTACGTGACCGGCGTCAATGTTGAATTGAAGCCGGGAACGCGCATTGTGCAGGCATGGCGTTCGCAAGGCTGGCCGGAGGGATATTATTCCATCGTAACGTTTACGCTTTCCAAAAAATCCGCGAGCCGCACGAAGCTGCGGTTCACACAGATCGGGATTCCCGCGGGAGACTACGCCAAGAAAAACCGCGGCTGGTACGAACACTATTGGGAACCACTCAAGAAGTTTTTGGAACGGTGAGTGATTCCGCGAATGCGAATCATCTTCGCGGCTGGCGCTTGCTCTTGTGGTCTTGCCACAGGATGTTCAGCAGCAGCCACACGCCGCCCGCGGCGGCGAGGATGAAACACAGGATGGCCAGCCCGGGATAACCAAAAATCCGGAAATTCGTTTCCACACGCATCAATAACGCCGCGCCAATGATCAGCGCGGCGAGAATCAGGCCGGTGGTGATTCGATTGGCCACCTTCTGGAAACTTTCGATGAGGAAATTCGTTTCGCTCGGCTTTACATTGACGTTCAACTCCGCATTCCCGACGGCATCGAGAATTTTATTCAAGCGCGAGGGCAGGGCGCCGATGAATTGTTTGGTTTCGAGCAGCGAGGAAAACAATTTCCCTTCGGTCAGCGTCGATTTAACACGGCGGTTGAGGATATTCGCGGCATTGCGGCGGACGGATTCGTTGGGATCGAAATCCGGAGACAAAGCCCGGCCGACTTCATCCAATTGTAATAGCGTCTTGCCGAGCAGCGTTAATTCAATTGGCACAAACAAGCCCGTGTCAGCGGCGCTGCGGCTGACTTCCAGCAGTGTTCTGCCGAGGTCCATCTGGCCCAACGTGCTGCCGGAAAGTTGCTCGGCCACCAGTTGGCCGATTTTGTGGCGAAATTGCGCCTCGTCAAAATCCGTCGTGGTGCTGCTGATGCGGATGGCGATATCCGCCGCCTCGTCACTGTCGCCTTCGCTGACTGCGAGCAGCAGTTTCAGCAGGCTCTCCTGCATGGCGGGAGTCGTGTAGCCGACCATGCCAAGATCGATGAGGGCAATCTTGCGGTCACTCGTGAGAAATACATTTCCTGGGTGCGGGTCGGCGTGGAATGTGCCGTCCAGAAGGACTTGTTTCAGGTAAGCCTGGAAAAGCTCCTCGGCCAGCGCGCGACCATCGAGATCGAGAGACGTGAGCGGGCTGAGTTCCGTGATTTTGGTGCCTTCGATGTAATCCATCGTGAGCACCTTGTGCGTCGTGTACTTATCGACCGGCAGCGGAATGCGGATGCGTTTGAATTCGCGCAGGTTTGTCGAAAGGGTCACCATGTTCGCGGCTTCCCGGCGGTAATCGAGTTCATGCGCGATGGTGACTTCAAATTCTTCCAGAACTTTGACCAATTCATGGCGCTGGCCGAATTCGGTATGGCGATGCAACAGTTTGGCAATCTCTTCCAGCGCCGCAAAATCCTCGCGAATTTGCTCGTGAATATTCGGGCGCTGGACTTTCACGGCCACGCTGCGGCCGTCGTGCAACGCGGCGCGATGGACCTGTCCCAGCGAAGCGGCGGCCATTGGGGTGGGCTCGAAATGAGAAAAGAGCTTGGATATTTTTGCGCCCAATTCGTTTTCAATGATGAACTCCACGTCCTGATACGGAAACGGTTTCACCCTGTCCTGCAGCCGTGACAGCGGTTTCAGAAATTGTTCGGGCAACAAATCCGCGCGGCTGGAGAGGAGTTGGCCCAGTTTCACGAAGGTCGGGCCGAGACGCTCGAGGTCATCGGGCAAATCATGCGCTTTGGCCTTGCCGTCGGCAGTCGCGGGTGGGTCGAACCCGAATCGGTTCCGAGTCCCGGGCTGCGAATATTTCGCGAGCAGAAGGGCGATATCTTTATAGCGCTTGAGATAGTGCAATGAAAATTTCATGGGAGCGTTATTCGTTCATTTCAACGTAGGCGGCCAAAGGCCAAAAACAAGTAGGGCAGGGCCCTAAGCCGCCAGCGGGAAAACTCCACCATTAACCCTGGCGGGGCCGCGCAATGCGGCCC
>DASXHY010000379.1:0-2651 GCA_036488095.1 Verrucomicrobiia bacterium
CCCCTGCTGAATGTGCACATGGCCGTCCGCGATTGCCTGCCCGGAATTTTCATCCACCGACACCGAATCAGCCGTCAGCACCGTGCCGTTGTAACTAATAAAAACGCCGTTCGTGCCGATGGCCAGGTGGTTTCGCATGTCATAATAGACACCCGTTCGACCGGTCTGAAGGCTCCTGATTTCAATCTGCGAGCTGACCTCCTGTTGCGCGTGGAGAGACCAACAAATGATTAGAGAAAAAATCGCAACCGCAACAATGATTGGCCGTCGTGTCATTTAAAGCCTGTTGGCGCGGCAAGCTAATCAGAACTCAACTGGCGTGCCAAGCGGGATTTCCACACGCCACTTTTTCGCTAACGATTGCGCCATGCCATCGCTCCCGCGCGCTTCCCAATGGCACGTGAACTGCGAACAGATTTGGGTATTGAGCGTATGGCAACAAAGATAAAAATGATGAAACTTTTGACGGAGGCGGAAGCCAGTGCTGAAATCGACCGGCGCCCGCCGAAGCCGGCTCTTTATCTCATGCAAATGCGCACACGGAGCTTCCAGCCGGCCCTGCCCAAACGCAGATTGCCCATCCGCATCAACCCCGAGGACTCCGGCACACCAGTCCCCGTCAAAATCATTTTGCTGAAGCCCGACACCAAGGCCTAATAAGCGGCGGATTTGCGGAAAATTGCGGTTCCATCCCTCAACCCAACGCCTCACGGTGAATCATTTTGAGGCACTGTCTTGTCCTGTAATGTGTTCGAAACGGCCTGCACCTGGACGCTCTCCGCTCCCAGCACGCCCAGTGAGTTCGACCGAAGATTGAATTCCACCCTCTCGAAGCCCATCAACGTAAAAAAACTCGCCAATTGCGTCCGCGCCCGCTCATCCGCGTCCCGCACAATCCCGCCCCGCGAGGCCGACTGGCGCATGTCCTCCACCGCGGTGCGCCGGATATTCTGCTCCAAATCCTTGTCGAAACTCCGCAGAAAACCCGTCGTGCGCTCCACCACTTTCGTTTCCTTGTCGTCCAGGTAAGCGTCCGTGATGCGCGCCGGCGGTAAATTGATCCAGATCGTTTTGCCATCCACCCGCAAATCCGACGGTTTCAATTTGCCGAGGTCCACGCCCGCCTTGATCACGCCGCGCGCGAGCAGCAAAATGCGGTTGTCCCCCGCCACGAACTGCGAGAGGATCCCCGACGGCGGGTCCTGCCAAACCTCCACCTTCTCCACCACATACTTCACCGTCACGAGATCGGACAGTGTCTGGACCTGTTGCAACAAAACGGGCGTGTCGTAAGTGCGCGTCGCGCCCCGCGCCCCGAACCAGCGCGGCAGATGCGACCCAAAATAAACGCCAAGAAGAAACAGCACCACCACGATTGCCACCGTCTTTGCACGTCGCGCATTGGCCATGGCGCGAGTTTAGCGCGTTTGAATCTGTTGCAAAGCCAAACATGGTAGGGCGGCGCTGCCGCGCCGCCCCATATTCCGTCACGCGCGGATAGCGCGGGACGAAAAGTCTTTCGCATTCGCACACCTTCCGTTAGGACTTTGCGCGTGGCAAAGATTCCTCCAAGCGAACCGGGCCGCCATACGCCCGCGAAAGGAGTCCATATCTCGCTTGATGGACCCAATTGGGTTTTCCTCACCGTCTGCACCGAAAAGCGTGAGCGTTGGCTCGCGCAGGCTTCTGTTCGGCACGCATTGCACACTATCTGGGAACACGCCGCCACGGCCTGGTTGGTCAGTGACTACCTCCTCATGCCAGATCATCTTCATTTGTTTTGCGCCCCGCGGGATTTTAAGTTCACCATCGAACGCTGGATGGCTTTTTGGAAAGACAGATTTGCCAAAGAGCATCCGAATGGCGGCAAATTTCAGAGTGGGGGATTTCATCATCGGTTGCGCGATGGCGAAAGCTATTCGCAAAAGTGGCAGTACATGCGGGAGAATCCGGTGCGCCATGAGTTGGTGGAAAAGCCGGCGGATTGGCCATATTTCGGACGAGTTCATGAAATTCGTTGGTGACTGCGTCATCAATGATCCCTCTCCCTCGCCAATTTCAAATTCCAGATTCCGATATTGAACGACCTTTCGTCCCGCGCTATGCGCGCGTGACGGATTATGGGGCCGCGCGGCAGCGCGGCCCTACCGGCCCCGCACTTTTTAATTTTTAATTTCCCATTTTGAATTACCCTCCCCCCATGAACTGTGTCGGACAATTCCCCGCTTACCGCCCCCGGCGATTGCGCCAATCCGCCGCCCTGCGCCGGCTCGTCAGCGAAACCCAATTGAGCGCCGCTCAACTCGTCCTCCCGCTCTTCGCCCGGCCCGGACGCAAAATCCGCCGCGCCATCCAGGCCATGCCCGGCGTCTTTCAACTTTCGCCCGACGAACTTCTCCGCGACGCCACCGCCGCCCATCGCCTCGGCGTGCCTGGCGTTTTGCTCTTCGGCATCCCGGATAAAAAAGACGCCAAAGCCACCGGCGCCTACGCCGCGAACGGCATCGTTCAACAAACCGTGCGCCTGCTGAAAAAGGAATTGCCCGAATTGCTCGTCATCACCGACGTGTGCCTGTGCGAATACATGGAACACGGCCATTGCGGCATCGTGCAGCAAACGAAAACCGGCGCGCAAATTCTCAACGACCCCA
>DASXHY010000401.1:0-2161 GCA_036488095.1 Verrucomicrobiia bacterium
GGCTGCCGGCTTTTCGAGCGCGTCGGCAAACGCATGGTGCTCAACCAGGCCGGTGAGCAATTGCTCGCCCAAATCCAGGGGCCGCTCAGCGCGCTCGATTCCGCCGCCGAAGGCATTCGGCGCCTGGGCAAATGGGGCCAGACCCGCCTGCGCCTCGCCGCCTCCGCCGCCGCCTGCCAGCACATTTTGCCGCGCGTCATTCGCGAATTGAAAAAGAACGACGGCGCAATCGAATTGCGCATCGAGTCGGGGGATACACCGCGCACCGTGGAATTGCTGCGAGCCAATAAAGTGGATTTGGCCCTGGGCATCGCGCCGGAAAATACCACCGGCCTGGAATTGCGCCCGATTTTCCGCGATGAATTGATGTTTGTTTTTTCCTCGGCCCATCCGTGGAGCGATGGCCGTCCCATTACCCGCGACGAAATCCGCGCCCAGCCGTTTATTATTTACCAGCGCGCGAGTGTCACCGCTGAATTGATCGACCAACATTTCCGCCAGCTCGAAATCGCGCCCAACATCGCCATGGAAGTCGACAGCATCGGCGCCATCACGGAATTACTGAAGCTGGACCTCGGCGTGTCCGTGCTCGCGCCGTGGACAGTGGAGAGTGAACTGACGCGCAAAACTTTGAAGATGCGGCCACTGGGCGCAAAACCCTTGCGCCGCCAATGGTCGGTGATTTCCCTCAGCGCCCGGCGAATGACATTGGCCGAAGAAAACTTCTGCCGGCTTTGCCGCAACCAGACCTCCGGAATGCGCCTTGACCGCGGCGACGTGCCGTCAGTCAAGTAGGACCAATTGTTCCACAAACTCTCCAACGGCGAATACGCTACAAAATAGCCTGAATCGTAAACAGCGCGTGTCTTCTCCTTTAGCCTGCGGCCGACCGGGCGGCATATAAAGAATCGAGCACTATTGCAGCCGCGGAGCGGCGATAGATGGTAGCCCACGGCGTGAGCCGTGGGAATAATTGGATAAATAATGCAAAAGAGCCGCGGAGCGGCGAAAGAATGCTGCATAATGTCTTTCGCCTCTCCGAGGCTTGTGAAATCCCGCACACGGTTCCCACGGCTCACGCCGTGGGCTATCATCTGACGCTGCTCCGCAGCTATGACCCGTATTTTCGCAACGTTCAAAAACTGATATGCGCCCCCACTTACCAAACTGACCAAGAAAGTATTGGTCTTTCAGCCAGGTTGAATATACCTTCCCGGCACTTGGTTCGGGACGTAGCGTAGCCTGATAGCGCGCCTGCCTTGGGCGCAGGAGGTCGCGGGTTTGAATCCCGCCGTCCCGACCATTCTCCGAAGCATCTCGGCGCTACGGGCCAATCGTCCCTCGTTCTCGTCCTCGATTTGTTGGAAATTTCGATTACGAGGATGAGAACGAGGGACGAGGAGGATACCCGAAACTCGAAACAGCCCTTTCCGCTGGACGCCCCCGGGGGCCATGTTAAATTCCTCTTATGTCAACTACCGCGCCCTCCGCGCCCAAGAAGATCAACTTGCGCCGGCCCGATATCATGGAAGCCGTGCAAGCGCAGGTGCTCTCGCATTACCGCAGCGAACTGGTCGAGCGCATCCGCGCCCACGGCGGCATGCTCGAGGCCGACAGCCTCACGGTGAAACTCGCGAAGGAATTCGGCTTTTGCTATGGCGTCGAGCGCGCGATTGATATGGCCTACGCGGCCAAAAAGTATTTTTCGCAGGTCGCTCCCAATACCCCGATTTATCTCCTCGGCGAGATCATTCACAACCCGGAAGTCAACGACCAGCTCCGCAACATGGGCATTCAGATCATTTCGCCCAAGCCCAGCGATGAAGAACTGGCGCGGTTGAAATCCGGCGATGCTGTCATCATTCCCGCCTTCGGAACCGAAGTGGGCACGCGCAAGAAGATCATCGACAAGGGTTGCGAAATCGTGGATACAACCTGCGGCGACGTGATGAGCGTGTGGAAACGCGTCCGGCAATATTCCAAGGAAAACGTCACCAGCATCATTCACGGCAAAGCCAAGCACGAGGAAACCAAAGCCACAACTTCGCAGGCGCGCGCCTATGGCAGCGGCCATTATCTCGTCGTTTTCACGCTGGCAGAGACGGATTACGTCTGCAACTACATCCTGAACGGCGGTGATAAAGACGAGTTTCTCGAAAAA